>CANRPN010000016.1 GCA_947632505.1 uncultured Clostridia bacterium
GAGGGGAGGGAAGGGGGCGCCTCAAAGCAAGAGCACCACCCCCCCCTCCTTGGAGGGGGCAGAAAACAAAAAGTGCCGCAAGACCCGCCCGCCTCTTGCACATTTCTATTATTTCAAATAAACGTTCTTTTGCGTGGCGTATGTGCCCACTTTTTTTATTTTTCTGCTTTTTTTAATTCGGTTGCGCTCGGCTTCCGTTTGTGCTATAATGGTTTCGCTATGAAACATCTCATTGATTGTGCCTTAAAGCGCGAGGTTTGCGACCTCGTCATCAAAAACGGAAAAATTTACAATGTGTTCACGGCTTCGCTCGAAGAGGGCGATCTCGCCGTTGCGGAGGGCAGAGTGGTCGCGATCGGCCATGGCTACCGCGGTAAGCGGGAGTATGACGCAGCGAGGCGCATTCTTCTCCCCGCCTTTATGGATTCCCACATCCATATCGAAAGCAGTATGCTCTCTCCCGAGGCTTGGGCGGCGCTTGCCGTTCCGCGGGGGACGGGGACCGTCATTGCCGACCCGCACGAGATCGTCAACGTATGCGGCACTGCGGGCGCGGAATATCTCAAAGAGGCCTTTTCCCGCCTCTCCTCCGAGGGAGTGCAGCCGCTCGATGTATGGATGCAACTTCCCTCTTGCGTGCCGGCTACGCCCTTTGAAACGAGCGGTGCAACCATCGACGCAGATGATACCGCGCGGGAGATCGCCCGTCCGCTTTTTTACGGTTTGGGCGAGATGATGAACTTCCCGGGCGTACTGTCTGCAAACGAGGAGGTGCTGAAAAAAATTCAGTCCGCGCACGATGCGGGCAAGCCGGTGGACGGTCATTGCCCCGACCTTTCGGGGGAAGCGCTCTGCGCCTACCGCGCGGCAGGGATCCTCACCGATCACGAGAGCCGTTCTGTCGCGGAGTGCCGCGAAAAAGCGGCGCGGGGCATGTATGTGCAGATCCGCTGCGGTTCCTCCGTCAACAACATCGAGGATGCGGCGAAGGCGATCGACAGCGACAATTACCGCCGCTTTCTGCTCTGTTCGGACGACAAGAACGCGAAAGACCTTTCCACCCGCGGCCACCTCGACGATGCGCTCCGCCGCTTGGTGCAGGCAGGACTTCCCGCAAAGTATGCCATCGCCATGACGACGCTCAACGTCGCCGAGTGCTATGGGCTCAAAGATCGGGGCGCGCTCGCTCCCCGTTACTTTGCCGACGTCGCGCTCGTGGATGATTTGGAGAACTTTCACGTCTCCGCCGTATTCCATAGGGGTGTTTTGGTGGCGGAAGGGGGAAAACCTCTCTTCGAAACGGAACAGCGGTATCTGCCCGCGGCGGTAAAGAGCACGGTGAAAGTGAAAAAGGTCACGCCCGAGAGCTTTCGGATCGTCGGCCACGGCGGAAAGTTTCGCGTGATGGAAGTGCAGCCGCATGGGCTTTATACGGAGGAATGCTTCGTCCCGGCGCCGAAAGGGGAGTTCAACGTGAAGGGAAGCGATTTTTGCAAGCTGGCGGTGGTGGAAAGACACTTCGGCACGGGCAACATCGGGCTCGGACTTGTGAAGGGATACGGGTTCCACGGGGGCGCCATGGGTATTTCGGTGGCGCACGACAGTCACAATCTCGTTATTATGGGAGACGACGACAGGGCAATGGCGCGCTGTGTGGCTCTTTTGGAAGAGGTGGGCGGCGGCATGGCGATTGCTTACGAGGGCGGCGAGGAGGTATTTGCGCTCGACATTGCGGGGCTCATGAGTTCTGCGTCCGCGGAGGAGGTCGTCTCGCGCACGGGCAAGTTACAGGAGCTCGGGCGCAAGATGGGGGTAAAAGCATGTTATGAACCGTTCATGACGATGATTTTTTTGTCGCTTGCAGTCATTCCCAAGCTGAAACTTTTAGACAGAGGGCTGTTCGATCTGACCAAATGGAGCTTTGTGCCCCTCGAAGAGCCCGAAACAGTTGACTTGCCGTGACGATTTGCGTATAATAGAAGAAAGTACCCTTTGAGGGGGCACCTTGGCGCCCCTTGCAGGGGGAGCTGGCACCGAAGGTGACTGAGGGGTTTTCAACGAGCTGATAGAAACCCTTTCGGCTCACTCCGTTCGCCACGTTCCCTTTCAGGGACAGCAGGAGTCGCCACATAAAAACCAAAAGGAGAAAATGCAATGAAAGGACGAAGTAGCCATCATCCATGCCGTGATCAACGCATTGACGGGTCGTCCTGTGCTGCCTTTTTTTCCGCATAGCAACAGGTTTGGCTCCGTCAATTTTTCCGCAAAACGAAATCTTTGAGGTGGAGCCATGACCGAAGAACTCAAACTGCTGTTTCAACAAAAAAATTACGAGGAGGCTGCCGCTTCGGTGAAAAAACCCGAAGAGGCGGCCTCTGTTTTGTCCGAACTTTCCGAAGAGGACATCATTCCCTTCTGCCGTGCCTTGGAGAGCGATTTTTTGGCCGACGTCCTTGTCCTCGTTGACACTCCCTTACAGGAGAAGATCCTCTCGGGACTTCACGACGACGAGCTGGAAGAGGTGATGGAGGATGTCTCCGTGGACGACACGGTGGACATCATCGAGGAGATGCCTGAGGAGGTAGCCCGCCGTATCGCCGAAGAGGAGGAGATCCTCGCCCTGCTCGAAGAGAAGAAATTTTCCGTGTTAAAGCCGCTGCTCTCCTCCATGAACGAGATCGACCTCGCGGAAGTGTTCGACAGCGCCAAGGAAGAGGACCTGCCCGTTCTTTTCCGCATCCTTCCCAAGGATCTCGCTGCCGAAATGTTTGTCGAGATCGACCGCGACACACAGGAAAAGCTCCTCAAAAAGCTCAACGACAAAGAGATCAAAGAGGTCATGGATGAGCTCTTCCTCGATGATACCGTCGATTTGGTGGAGGAAATGCCCGCCAATGTCGTCAAGCGGCTGCTTGCGCAGAGCGACAGCGAAACGCGCGCCTACATCAACGAACTCTTGAAGTATCCCAAAGACAGCGCGGGCAGTATCATGACGATCGAGTTCGTCCGCTTTCTGCCCACCATGACGGTGGAGGAGGCATTCTCCCGCATCCGCGCGCAGGCGATCGACAAGGAGACGATTTACACCTGCTATGTCACCAACGAAAAGAGCGAGCTCATTGGCCTTGTCACGGCAAAAGATCTCATGCTCGCCGACCCCAAAGCGCTTATTTCCGACATCATGGAGGACAACGTCATCTACTGCGAAACGCTGGATGACAGGGAGGAAGTCGCCCGTACGATCTCCGATTACGGCTTTCTTGCCATTCCCATTGTGGATAGAGAACGTCGGCTCGTCGGCATTGTCACCGTCGACGACGCAATGGACGTCATCGAAGAGGAGACGACCGAGGACATCGAGCGCATGGTCGGTATCGTGCCGGACAACAAGCCCTACCTCAAAACGAGCGTCTTTTCCATCTGGAAGAACCGTGTGCCGTGGCTGCTCATCTTGCTTGTTTCGGCCACATTCACGGGTCTTATCATCAACACGTTCGAGGCGAAGCTGAACGCCATTTCCACGGTACTGTTTGCCTGCGTGCCCATGCTCATGGATACGGGCGGAAATTCGGGTTCGCAGGTCTCCGTCACGATCATCCGTTCGCTGGCGCTTGGGGAACTCACGACAAAGGACACCTGGAAGGCGCTTTGGAAGGAGTTCCGCGTCTCCATTCTGCTTGCCCTGACCTTAGCGGCCGCCTGTTTTGCAAAGCTCTTACTCATCGACAGGCTGCTGTTCGGATTCGAAGGATACACGGTGGTACTGTGCGCGGTGGTTTCGCTCGCACTCTTCTGCACGGTAGTGATCGCCAAAATGGTAGGCTGCCTGTTGCCCCTCGGCGTCAAGAAGATCGGGCTCGACCCCGCCGCCGTCGCCTCTCCGTTCATCACGACGATCGTCGATGCAGTATCGCTCATCATTTTCTGCGGCCTTGCAGTGGCAATATTGGGGTAAAGAGATAATCGTTGGCGCGTTGCGACATGAGTGCCCCGCCTTTCTAATGTCTGATTCCTTAGGCGGCACGAGCCGAAGGCGAAGTAGCGCATTTGTCGCGCGAACGGTGACTGCCCCGCCCGCACGTTCTATGTTGTCGAAGGGCGGCACGAGCGCACAGCGCGAAGTAATGCGGGGCTCTACCCGCATGAGACGGTGGCACGAACGCAGTGAGTGACGGGTGGGGTTGGAAAAACACTCGCCTCCGCTGTCAAATTTCACCCAAAGGAGCAAATATGCAACTCATCGCCGCAACAGGCAACAAGAATAAACTCAGAGAACTGAGGGAGATCTTCCCCGAGCATGAAATTCTCTCCGCCGCAGAGGCGGGTTTCTTTGAAGAGGTGGAGGAGACGGGCACGACCTTCCGCGAAAACGCCCTTTTGAAGGCGCGTACGGTCTGCAAGGCGACGGGAAAGCCCGCTCTCGCCGACGATTCGGGCCTCTGCGTGGACGCGCTCCATGGCGCTCCCGGCGTTTACAGCGCCCGCTATTCGGGTGGTGGCGACGCGGAAAATCGCAAACTGCTTCTTAAAAATCTCGAAGGGGTGGAAAACCGCCGCGCTCACTTTTCCTGCTGTATCGCCCTCGTCTTTCCCGATGGCAGAGAGCTTATCGCCGAGGGGAGAACGGAGGGGACCATCTTGTACGAAAACCGCGGCGAAGGCGGGTTCGGCTACGATAGCCTCTTTCTCTCCGACGATCTCAAAAAGAGCTTTGCCGAGGCGAGCGAGACGGAGAAAAACGCCGTCTCCCATCGCGGCCGTGCGATAAATAAATTGAGGGGAATGTTATGAAAACATTCATCATTCTCTCGGACAGCCACGGCAGGAACAAGCGGATCCTTCAACAAAAGCTGGTGCCGCTGTTTGCCGAGAACGACTTCATCATCCACCTCGGCGACGGTTCCTCCGATCTGCGCGAGACGTTTTCCGCCTATCCCGAAAAGACCTATCTTTGCCGCGGCAACTGCGACTTTTCCTATGGGGAAGAAGAGTTTGTGATCGAGGTAGAAGGGGTGAGCATTTTTTGCTGTCATGGGCACCGATACGGCGTAAAGAGCGGACTTTCCCGTCTTGCTGCCCGCGCGAAGGAGCGGGGCTGCGAGGTCGCTCTCTACGGGCACACCCACCGCGCGGGAATTGAAGAGGTGGACGGCGTGCTCTGTATCAATCCCGGCGCGTTTGGCGATTATGCCGCTCCGAGCTATTGTTATTTGGTCGTCCATGGGGACAAGGTCACGCCCACCATCGTGAATTTGTAAGAACAGCAATCAAAACGCCCCGCGGCGCCCCGAAAAAGGGGCGCCGCGGGGCGTTCCGCGTTCATTCGAATGATTTCTTTTTAAGCCGTGGTTGCGCGGCGCTTTCTTACCGCGCTGCGGATCACCTCGAAGATGTTGATCCCGATCCCCGAGAGAATGTACACATAATAAGTGAAAAACCGCCACACGAGCACGGTCCACCCGAGCACCGAGCCGATCCCCGCCACCGTTGTAAAGACGAGAGAGCTCGCTGCCTCCATGGCGCCCGTGTTGCCCGGCGTGGGCACGAGCAGCGCAGTGTAACGCGAGATGATCACGAGACAGGCGATCTGCATCAGGAGTTCCACGCTCGGCTGTACGTTTGCGATCGCGATCACTACAAAAAAGGGGAGGCTCACGAACAGCAGGCACTCGGCGATGCACAGCACCATCAGCGGAATGAATTTGTAGATCTGCCGCCAAAACTGTTTCAGGCAGTCGCTGTATTCCCGCATTTCGCGCACAAATTTGATGGAGTTGTGGTAGCGCCGCTTGACAAGATGAAATTTATGCAGCCAATAGACGATCCACAGGATAAACTTCTTGCTCGGTTTGGGAAAGAGCGAGAAGAGGATGAGCGCGAGCGGGAAGAGGATGTTGATCCCGAGAGATACCCACGAGATGATGAGCAAGGTCGTTCCCACGGTGCCCTGCGGCACATAGCGGGGGGTGAGGGCGAGAAGAACCGCCGAAAGCACCGATAAAAAGAAGATGCTCACCACGTATTTCGCCACGGGAATGACATTCGCCGCGCCGCTCGGGACGTGTTTTTTGTGCAGATAATAAATTTGGAAGGGCTGGCCGCCCGTTGAGAGGGGGGTAATGCCGTCGTAATATTTGCCGAGGAACATCGTCTTTACGGCAATACGGAAGTGAAATTTCCCCGTGTAAACTTTGAGCATATAGGCGTATTTGGAACTCTCTACAAGGATATAGAGCGCAACAACGCCGAGGAGCAGTGCAAAGAGGGGATAGTCGATCGTGGAGAGCAGTTCTCCCACGGTAAGTTGGGGGGTGTCCTCGCCCGTGAGATAGTCTCCGAGGGTGAAGAGCATAACAATGGAGAGTACGACGAGCGCGAGCATGAGCACGGTCTTGATCCACCAACCGCGCGTGTTCGTCGTCTCCTGTTGTTTTGCCTTTTCGATGGCTTTCTTTTCGGGCGTATAATTTTTCATAAGGTGTTCTTCATTATAGCACACTTCGGGTGGGAAAGCAAGGAAGCGCGCCCTATTTCTCCGCATTTTGCGTCGGGCAAGCCGCCTTTTTGCGTGCATTCCTATCCGCGAGCAGGGTGATGAGCCATTTCAGGACCGCTGCGCCGATGATGATTGCATACCCCACATAGCTCCAAGCGTCGGGCAGTTCGGAGAGGAAGAAGAAGCCGAGCACCGCCGCGATCGGCACCTGCGCGTAATCGAACACGGCGATCTCTTTGGCGGGAGCGTGGCGGTAGGCCGCCGTGATAAAGAACTGTCCCACTGCGGCCGAGACTCCCGCGAGCACGAGATAGGCAAATTGCAGCCAGCTCATCGGTTGGTACCATGCGAGAAAGAACGGGAGGGCGACGAGGGTGGAGAAAGCGGAAAAGAAGAATACGGTCATATTTCCGCGTTCGCCCTTGATCCCTAAGATGCGGACGGCCGTGTAGGCGAGGCCCGCGCACGCGCCGCTCAAAAATCCCGCAAGGGCGGGGAGCACCCGCGCGTCGAAGGAGGGACGGATCACGCACATTGCCCCGCCGAAGGCAACGAGCACGAATAAGAGTTCCCACCACTTCGGTTTTTCCTTCAAGAGGATTATCGAAAAGAGAATGGCGAAGAAGGGGGAGAGCTTGTTCAGAATGGAGGCGTCGGAGATACTGCCGATGTGATCGATCGCATAAAAGTTGAGTACGACTCCCAAAAAGCCCGCCGTGGCCCGCAAGAGCAGCCAAGGGAGCGCGCCTTTTTTGATGTGAAATTTCTGTTTATCGGCAAGAAGCAGAAAGAACACGATGAGCGCTGCGAACAGGTTGCGGAAGAACACCTTCTGCATGGTGGGCAGGTCCCCCGCAAGCCCCACGAAGAGGTTCATGCAAGCAAATCCCGCCGCCGCGCCGAGAATATACAGAATGCCGATCCCGCGATTTTTTTTCATGATTTCAGTTTATGCAATAATTTCATTTTACGATTTTCAAAACCGTACGATCGTTTGGTCTGCCGTCTCTTTCATCGCCGCGTATTCTGGCGAGGAGGGGGAGCAGACGGCAACGGTATAAAAGCCGCCCTGTTTTGCGCTTGTTACGCCCTGCAAAATGTCCTCGAACACGGCGCACTCCGCGGGAGGTATGTTCAGACGCTTTGCCGCGAGCAGATACACATCGGGAAATTCTTTTCCCCGCGCCTCCCGCGTGACGGTATAGGAGGAGAAGTAGCTTTCCACGCCCTGCCGTCTGAGACAGGGGAGAAAGAGTTCGGGCGAGCAGGAAGTGGCGATCCCGAGTTTGATTCCTTCGCCGAAAAGAGCTTTCAGATAGTCCGCCGCGCCCTCCTTCAAGCCGATGCGGAGCGCGTACTCCTCCGAGATCATGGAGAGCCACTCTTCTACGATCTTATTGCAGGGCTCGGAGAGATGATATTTTGCTTTGGTGTAGACGGCGGCGTCTTTGAGGTCCATCGTCTTGATCGAATCGAAATAATCTGCGGGCACGGAGAGGCCGCGCTTTGCGAAGAAGCGCACGTCCACGTCCGCCCATGCGTGAAGGGAATCGAGCAGGGTGCCGTCGAGGTCGAAGATCGCGCCTTTGATGTGTTTCGGAAGTTTCATGAGAATATTATAGGAAAAAAGGGGGAGAATGTCAAACCGAAAAACTTTACAAATGCAAAACCATGTGGTAAAATATGGGCATGAAACGAGTGATCGAAGTAGACGGCATGTGCTGCAAACGCTGCGCCGAGCGCGCCGAGAAAAAATTGCTCTTGCTCGACGGTGTCACGGGGGCCAAGGCGAACTTCAAAAAGGGCGTGATCTTTGTGGAGTGCGAAGTTCCCGACGAAACGCTGTTCAACTGCGTCACCGAGGCAGGCTTTACGGTAAAGGAGATCCGCGAGAGAAAGGGGATCTTCGGGTAAGAGTTCACGGAATAAGTTTCGCACAATTCTTTGCTCCTTCTCCCCTTGCCCACCCCTTTCAAGGGTGGAGCAACGCATTCTGCCAACGGTTGATAACCGTTGGCGCGTTGCGACATGAGTGAGCCAAGGACACCACCCCCCTACCCCCCCTCCTAAGGAGGGGGCAAGGAATCGGGACGCTCTCCTAAGGTGGGGACAGCACCCCCCCCGCGCGGCCACATAACACCAAACAACCAAATTCCGAAACGCACAGGAGTTTTTATGTATCAAAAAGTAGACACATCGCTCAATTTCGTCGAGCGGGAACAGGAGATCGCAAAATTCTGGAAAGAGAATCGCGTCTTTGAACAATCCATCGAAAAAAACGAGGGGGGAAAGGAATTTTCCTTCTTCGACGGCCCTCCCACGGCCAACGGAAAGCCTCACATCGGGCATGTTCTCACCCGCGTGATGAAGGACATCATGCCTCGCTATCACACCATGAAGGGCGAGCATGTCCTTCGCAAGGCGGGTTGGGATACCCACGGCCTTCCCGTCGAGCTCGAAGTGGAAAAGGCTCTCGGCATGGACGGCAAACAGGACATCGAAAAGTACGGCATCGAGCCCTTTATCAAGCAGTGCAAGTCCTCCGTCTGGAAGTATCAGAGCGAGTGGGAAAAGATGAGCGCCGCCGTCGGCTATTGGGTGGATATGGATCATCCTTACGTCACCTATCACGACAGCTACATCGAATCGGTCTGGTGGGCGATCAAAGAGATGCACAAGAAGGGGCTCCTCTATAAGGGACACAAGATCGTGCCCTACTGCCCCCGCTGCGGCACGGCGCTTTCTTCCCATGAGGTCGCGCAGGGCTATAAGGACGTGAAGGAGACCTCCCTCGTCGCCCGTTTCAAGGTGAAGGGGAGGGAGAATACCTACATTCTCGCATGGACGACCACTCCGTGGACCCTTCCCTCCAATGTCGCCCTCTGCATGAACCCCGACGAGGACTATGTCGAGCTCGAAACAGACGACGGCACCCGCTACATTCTCGCCGCCGCGCTCGCCGATAAATTTTTTGAAAACTATAAGATCGTCACGACGAAGAAGGGGAAGGAGTATGAGTACACCGAGTACGAGCCACTCTTCCCTTACGCCCTCGGGACCTTTAAGGAGAAGGCGTTCTACGTCACTTGCGACGGATATGTCACCCTCACGGACGGCACGGGCGTCGTACACATTGCGCCCGCATTCGGCGAGGACGACTATAAAGTGGGTAAAAATTACCGTCTGCCCGTGGTGCAGCTTGTGAATGAGCGCGGCTGCTTCGACGGACGCTGCCCGGAAGTGGACGGGCTCTTTGCCAAGAAGGCGGACAAGCCTTTGATGGGTATTTTGGAAAAGAAGGGGCTCCTCTTCAAGAAGATCCCCTTCGAGCACAGCTATCCCCATTGTTGGCGGTGCGATACCCCGCTCCTCTATTATGCCCGTTCGAGTTGGTTCATCGAGGTCACCAAAGTGAAGGAACAGCTCATCGCGAGCAACCGTTCCGTAAATTGGATGCCCGAGACGATCAAAGAGGGGCGCATGGGGAACTTCCTCGAAAACGTCATCGATTGGGGGCTCTCCCGCGACCGCTATTGGGGCACTCCGCTCCCCGTTTGGGTGTGCGAAAATTGCGGCGAGTTCGAGGTGATGGGCTCGCACAAGGAGCTTTCGGAGCGCACGGGCGCGCCCCTCGACATCGAGCTCCACCGTCCCTATCTCGACGGCCTCACCTGCACCTGCAAAAAGTGCGGCGGCGTGATGAAACGCACCCCGGAAGTCATCGACTGTTGGTTCGATTCGGGCTCTATGCCCTTCGCGCAGTACCACTATCCCTTTGAGAACAAGGACCTCTTTGAGGAGACCTTCCCCGCCGACTTTATCTCCGAAGCGGTGGACCAGACCCGTGGGTGGTTCTATGTGCTTCTCGTCATCTCCACCATTCTCTTCGGAAAGGCGCCCTTCAAAAATTGTATCGTTCTGGGACACGTCAACGACCAGAACGGCATTAAAATGAGCAAGCACAAGGGGAACGTCGTCGATCCGTGGACGGTGCTCTCCAAACAGGGCGCGGACGCCGTGCGCTGGTATTTCTACACCAACAGCGCGCCGTGGATCCCGTCACGGTTCGGACCCGAGGCCGTCTCCGAGGTTCAGCGCAAGTTCCAAGGCACTCTTTGGAACACCTACGCCTTCTTCACCCTCTACGCGGAGATCGACAAGTACGACCCGAGCAAGTACGACTTGAAGAAGTGCAAGCTCTCCCTCATGGACAAGTGGGCGCTGAGCAAACTCAATACCCTTGTCAAGAATACCGATAAGCTGCTTGCGCAGTACAACATTACGGACAGCGCGCGGGCCATTCAGGACTATGTGGACGAGCTCTCGAATTGGTATGTGCGGCGGGGACGCGACCGCTATTGGGGCTCCGAAATGACGGAGGACAAGGCGGCGGCCTATACCACGCTCTACACCGTGCTTGTTACGCTCGCAAAATTGCTCGCACCCTATACGCCTTTCATGGCGGAAATGATGTATCAAAACCTCGTGCCTGCGTTCTATCCCGATGCCGAAAAGTCGGTGCATCTTTGCGCCTATCCCGAGGCGGACGAGACCTATGTCGATCCCACGCTCGAAGAGGGGATGGAGGAAGTGCTCAAAGTTGTGGAACTCGGCAGAAGCGCACGGGCGGGCGGCGGCGTTAAGAACCGCCAGCCCCTTGCCGAGATGATCGTCGCAAGCGACAAATCGCTCGACCTCGGCGCAGAACTCGAAGCGGTTGTGCTCGATGAATTGAATGTCAAGTCTCTGCGCTATTCCACGAGCGCGGAGTCCCTCGTAAAATACACCTTAAAGCCGCAGCTGAGAACGCTTGGGCCCAAATACGGCAAAAAGCTGAAACTCATCTCCCAATTTTTGAGCACATGCAACGCAGGCGAGGTCGTGGGCAAGGTGCGCGAGGAGGGGAGCTACACCGTCGATTTGGAGGGCGAAGTTACTCTGCTCGAAGAGGATCTTCAAATTTTCACAGAGTCGGCCGAAGGGTATGTCTCTGCGGCGGGCGGCGGCATCACGGTGGCGCTGAATACGGCTCTTACCGAAGAACTTCTCTTGGAGGGAGCGGAGCGCGAACTCGTCTCTCGCATTCAGACGATGAGGAAGGAGGCGGGCTTCGAAGTGACTGACCGCATTGAAGTGTATTACGAAGCGGAGGGCCGCGCGCTGGCCGTGTTAAGAAGCGGCGCGTTCGCAAAGGATGTGCTTGCAAGCAAGGTCGCGCCCTTCGGCGGCGAAGCAGGCTACACGAAGGAGCTCGACGTCAACGGCGACAAGGCGACGATCACGCTTATAAAACTGTAAAAAAAGAAAATGACGCGCGGCGCGGGCAATTTTGCCCGCGCCGCGCTTGTGTCATAGAGCGAAGAGTGTTCCCAAAGCGTCATGCTGAGCCGAATTTTTTCTATATTGTCATTTCGACCGTAGCGAATGTAATGAGCGGAGCGGAGAAATCTCCACCCCTACTGTCCTCTTTTCTTGCTGTCCCTGAAAGGGTGGAGCAACGCATTCTGCCAATGATTGATAATCGTTGGCGCGTTGCGACATGAGTGAGCGCATCGGAGGCGCGAACGGTGACCGAATGCGGGGCTCTACTGCATGAGAAAGTACCCGAGCGTAGCGAGGGTGGTTTCAGCAAGCTCTCGGAGAACCCCTCAGTCACCTTCGGTGCCAGCTCCCCTATAAGGGGCGCCAAGAGTGCGGTAGAGATTGGTGGGCGGGACCATTCCGCTTCGCTGCACTCGAAATGACATTTGAGGGGGCAGCAACGGGGGCAAACTAAAAAAGGACCTGTCCGCGAGGACAGGCCCTTTTTACAAAGGAGGTCAAATTCTCTTATCTTCGTGATAAGAGGTGTGTAGGATCTCGTGCGCCTTGTGACTGTTGGGCGCGCCGAAGTAGTCATTGTATAACAGATCCATCACGGGGCTGTCGGAGGAGCGGCGGAGCTTGTTGTCCTTGTCGCTCGAATACAGCGCCTGCGCGCGGAGAGATTTGAGGTCCGCCGTGTTGCGGATACTGTCGGGAAGGGTCGGCTGACCGCCGCCGTTCACGCAGCCGCCCGGGCAGGCCATGATCTCAATGAAATCATACTGCTTCTCGCCGCTTTCAAGCTGCTTGATGATCGTCTCGGCATTTGCAAGTCCGCTCGCGACCGCTACGCGCACGGTATGGCCCGCCACGTTGTAGGTCGCTTCCTTGATGGGGGAGGTGCCGCGCACTTCGGGGAAGTCCACAACTTCGAACTTGCCGTCGAGCATCTTGGCAGCCACGCGGAGGGCAGCTTCCATAACGCCGCCCGTTGCGCCGAAAATCGTGCCGCCACCGGAGCAGGTCGCAAACGGATCGTCAAATTCCTCTTCGGGAAGTTCCGTAAGTTTGATACCTGCGGTTTTGAGCATGCGCGCAAGTTCGCGGGTCGTGATCGCCGCGTCCACTTCGCCGTTCATCTCGGGGCGGTGGCACTCGTACTTCTTCGCCGTGCAGGGAATGACGGAGACGACGAACAGATCCTTGGGATCGACGCCGTTCTTCTCGCACCAATAGCTCTTTAACAGTCCGCCGAACATCTCCTGCGGCGATTTGCAGGTGGAGAGGTGGGGGATCATCTCGGGGTGCTTCTGTTCCACGAACTTCACCCACGCGGGACAGCAGCTCGTGAACATGGGCATGGGTTTGCCTGTCTGAATGCGGTTCAGAAGTTCGCTCGCCTCTTCCATGATGGTGAGGTCGGCGGTGACGTCCATATTGAACACATAGTCGGGTGCAAGGCGGCGGATGGCGGCGACCATTTTGCCTTCAACGTTGGTGCCGACGGGAAGGCCGAACGCCTCGCCGAGAGTTGCACGGACGGAAGGAGCCGTGAAGAAGGCGACCTTCTTTGTGGGATCGGCGAGAGCCGCCCAAACTTCGTCCACAGTGGTGCGCTCTTTCAGCGCGCCAACGGGGCAGGCCACGATGCACTGGCCGCAGCCCACGCACACCGATTCCATGAGGGACATCTCAAACGCGCTGCCCACATGTACGGCATAGCCTCTGCCGATGGGGCCGATCGCGCCGACCGCCTGCTTCTTGCACGCCGCCACGCAGCGGTTGCAGTTGATGCACTTATCTCTGTCACGCACCACATAGGGAGCGGAGAGATCGAGAGGGGTGGAGAGTTCCTCGCCCTCGAAGTAGTTGGGGTCGCACCCGTATTCGGTGGAGAGACGTTGCAGTTCGCAGTTGCCCGCACGCTCGCAGGCAAGGCACTCTTTCTTGTGCTTGCTGAGCATGAGTTCGAGCGTCATCTTTCTGCTCTTTCTGCATTTTTCGGTGTTCGTCTTGACCTCCATGCCCTCGGAGACGGGATAGACGCAGGCGGCCACGAGACCGCGCGCGCCCGTCGCTTCCACGAGGCACATACGGCAGGAACCGACGCAGCTCACGTCCTTCAAATAGCACAAAGTGGGGATCTCGATATGAGCCTCACGCGCCGCTTCGAGGATGGTGGAACCCTCGGGAACGGTGACGGGGATATTATTGATTTTTAAGTTTACCATATTAGCCATTGTTTTCACCTCACTTTCTCTCGACTGCCTTGAACTTGCAGTTGCTCTGGCACACGCCGCACTTGATGCACTTCGCCGTGTCGATCTCGAAGGATGCGAGTTTGTGACCGGGTGCCACATAGTCGGTGCGGGTGATCGCACTCACGGGGCAATTCTTCGCGCACATGCCGCAGCCGATGCACTTCTCCTTGTCGATCGTGAAGGAGAGAAGGGCCTTGCATACGCCCGCCGTGCAGTGGTGGTTGTAGATATGATCCTCATACTCGTTGCGGAAGTGGTGCAGCGTCGAGAGGATGGGGTTGGGCGCGGATTGGCCGAGCGCGCAGAGGGAAGAGGACTTCATGTGCTCCGCAAGCTCTTCGATCTTGGTGAGATCCTCGGGTTCGCCCTTGCCCTCGGTGATCTTGGTGAGGAGCTGCAAGAGCCGCTTAGTGCCGATCCTGCAAGGAGTGCACTTGCCGCAGCTCTCGTCCGCGGTAAATTCGAGATAGAACTTGGAAATATCCACCATGCAGGTGTCCTCGTCGAGGACGATGAGACCGCCCGAACCCATCATGGAGCCGATCGCGACCAAATTGTCGAAGTCGATGGGGGTATCGATATATTCCGCGGGGATGCAGCCGCCGGAGGGGCCGCCCGTCTGGGCTGCCTTGAACTTTTTACCGTTCGGAATGCCGCCGCCGATTTCCTCAATGATCTCGCGCAGTGTCGTGCCCATGGGAACTTCCACAAGACCGACGTTGGTGATCTTGCCGCCGAGTGCGAACACCTTGGTGCCCTTCGATTTCTCGGTGCCGATCGAGGAATACCACTTCGCGCCCTTCATGATGATGGGATTGATGTTCGCCCACGTTTCGACGTTGTTCAGAATGGTGGGCTTTTCGAACAGACCCTTTACGGCAGGGAACGGAGGACGGGGACGGGGCTCGCCGCGGTGACCCTCGATGGAGGTCATGAGCGCAGTCTCTTCGCCGCAGACGAACGCGCCCGCACCGAGCCTGATCTCGATGTCGAAGTCGAACCCGAGGCCTAAAATGTTCTTGCCGAGCAAGCCGTATTCATGCGCCTGCTTGATGGCGATTTTGAGGCGTTCCACGGCGATGGGGTATTCCGCACGCACATAAATATAGCCTTGGTGCGCGCCGATCGCATAGCCCGCGATCGTCATTGCCTCCAACACGCAGTGGGGGTCGCCCTCCAAAACGGAACGGTCCATGAACGCGCCGGGGTCGCCCTCGTCGGCGTTGCAGCAGACATATTTGATGTCGCCCGCCGAAGCCTTAGCAAACATCCACTTTCTGCCCGTGGGGAAGCCCGCGCCGCCTCTTCCGCGGAGGCCGCTGTCCAAAACTTCCTTGATGACGTCGTCGGGCGTCATCGTGGTGAGCACTTTTTCAATGGCCTGATAGTCGCCCGCGGCGATCGCTTCCTCAATGTCCTCCGCTGCGATCACGCCGCAGTTGCGGAGGGCAATACGCATTTGCTTTTTATAGAAAGGAGTCTCCGCGAAGGGGATGATCGAGCCGTCCTCATGGACGGTGCCCTTGTAGAGAAGTTCCTTTACGATCTCGCCGCCTTTGACGAGGTGCTTTTCTGCGACCGTCTTGGCGTGTTCGGGGGTCATCTGCGAATAGAACGCACCCTCGGGATAGACGATCATGATGGGACCGAGCGCGCAGAGACCGAAGCAACCCGTCTTTACGATGAGCACGTCGTCGATGCCGAGTTCCTTGAAGGACTCTTCCAGCTGGGCGATGACCTTTGCGGAGTGGGAGGAGGTACAGCCCGTACCGCCGCACACAAGCACCTGCTTACGATAGCCCGTCACCTCGGCGAGCTTGTCCCCCTGCTCTTTGATGATGCGGCGGACTTCCTCGCTCTGGTCCTTTTCGGTACGGCGGACTTCGATGAGTTCATGTTTTTTCTGACGGATGACGTCTAATTCCTGAACTGTCATTTACGCTTCCTCCTTCTTATATCCTTCCAGGATCGTCTTTACGCTGTCGGGGGTGAGACGGCCGTAGACCTCATCGCCCACCATCATGACGGGGGCAAGGCCGCACGCACCGACGCAACGGCAGCTGTCGATCGAGAACAGCCCGTCCTCCGTGCATTCGCCGCACTTGATGCCGATCTCCTTCTCGATCGCTTCCAAAACCTTATCCGCCCCCTTCACATAGCAAGCCGTGCCGAGGCACATGCTGATACGGTGCTTTCCCTTGGGTTTCAAGGAGAACTGCGAGTAGAAGGTGACAACGCCGTACACCTCCGAGAGGGAGATCCCCAAGCCTTCCGCGATCGTCTTTTGCACGCCGATGGGCAGGAAACCGTAAATTCCCTGCGCCTCTTGCAGAATGTGCATAAGACACCCCGGTGTCGAGCGCGATCCTTCGATGACTGCCTTCAAAGCTGCCGCTTGTTCGGGCGTCCCGCACGCTGCACAATGTTCCATTCTTTAACCTCCTAATAGTCTTCCTGAGCGCCAGCCTGATTGGTTTTTTCCCCGCGGTTTTTCTCCTGAGAGCACGGAAAAATCGGCGCGGCGCGCTTTATCGCGTGTATTATATCACAGACAGAAACATTTTTCAAGGGACTTTCTATAAAATGTAAGAAAAAATCTCAGAAAAAAATGCCCGCATTTGGGCAAGAAAGGAAATGCGGGGGGAAATTACGACCTGCCCCACAAGTTGGGGCGGGGGTAGGGGGAGATGTTTCCTTGCCCTCCCCCGCGTCAGCGGGGGAGAGGTGGGGGAGGGGCGCCTTATTTTTCTTGCATGGTGACCGTCCCCCTTTCGGCTCACTGCGTGCGCCACTTTCCCCCGCTTTGCGGGGGACAGCTTACGCAACCCCTCACTTTTTCGCCGGGTAATTTTCAAAGATAATGTTGTCCACATATTTGCGGGCCTGCGCTTCGTCCTCGGGGGAACGTATCGTCCATGCGAGTTTGGCGCCTTTGAATTTTGTCACGCACTTTTGAGGAAGCAGCCAAAAGCCGTAGCTGATAAAATCCGGCTTCACGAGCCCGTTGAATTTCAGCCGCGATAAGAAATACGCCTTGATCTTCCATGAAAGGCGGTCGCCTTTTTCGCTCATCTTTGCCTGCGCGAGAATGCCGCACGGTACGGCGGGCGCAAGTTTTTTGTACGCCTTTGCATAGAACGGGTCGAACGATTGCACGGCATATTCGCCCTTGTAGCCGATCTTCTTCATCACGGCGAGCATGGCGGCGGCGATCGTCTTTCCCTTTACGCCCTTCATCTCCTTGATTTCGATGAGCAGGGGGACTTTTCCGCCGACGAGCGTGAGAAATTCCTCGAAAGTGGGAATGCGCTCCTCCGTGCCGCCGAGACGCAGCTCTTTCAGCTCTTTCATCGTGCAATCTTTGAGTTCGCGCTTGTCTCCCGTCATGCGCTTTAAGTTGTCGTCATGAAAGACGGCGATCTCACCGTCCTTGGTGAAGTGTACGTCCGTTTCAATGGCGTAGCCCGCCTTCATTGCGGCTTCGAAAGCGGCGAGCGAGTTTTCGGGCTTGGTTTCGTCGTGCAGTCCCCTGTGCGCCACAGGCAGGGTATTCAAAAATGTTTTCATGCGAATATTGTAGCAGAAATCTCCGGAACGTGCAATGATTTTTCCCCGCGTCTTGACAAAATGAACTTCTTATGGTAAACTGTTGCTGAGCCGGAGGCCTTTATGCCGCCCTCGGCGATCTTCGGAATGTGAGGTCATGATGGAAAAGAAATCGTTGCAGCCTTTGGAAAGGGGCGGGAAGATCGCCCTCATCGTATTCGGAAGCCTTTCCGCGCTCTCGGCGTGCCTTTGGCTCGGGGTGTCCGTCGCCTCACACGGCGAGGGTCTCTTTATACTCCTTTTCGCGCTCTCCCTGCTCGTATCGGCGATCCTTTGGGGCGTTTTTCTCTTCCGCCGAAGGGAGCGTTCCGCAGATACGGTGGCGCGCGGCGGCAGAGCGCTCTCCATCACCGCGCTTGCTCTTTCCGTAGGCGGCAGCGCGGGCTTGATCGTCACCTTGAATCTTTCCGGCTTCAATTTCCTTGCGCTCTTCTGCATCGCGATTCTTGCGACGCTTGTGGGGATGGTCTTAGGGGTCGTCTCCGCCTGTATGAGCGGCGGAAAACGCGGACAGCTCGCCGTCTCGCTCGTCGCCGCGCTCTTTCCTTTTGTCGTTTTTTTCGTCGTCATCGGGCTTCTTCTCGTCGGTGTGCCTGTCATCAGATTTATGTGATATGAAGCGCAAGACGCTTACGGTTTTATGGTACGTTGTCAGAATTTCGATCACGGCGGGAGCGGTCGCGCTCGCCGCGTTTTTGCTTTGGCGGTATGAGTATTTCTCGCAGTTCTCCGAAATCGATAACATCGTCGGAATGCTCCCCGTGCTCTTTGCGCTCATCTTCGTCGGCGCACTCGCGGGAGCGCTCTGGATGAAACATTCGCGGCAGTTTGCGCCGCTTACGGTCTTTCTCGCCGTCCTCGTTCTGCTCTCCGCCTGCCTCTATCCCACCGCGCTTTCGGGAAGTTGGTGGAGAGTGGAATATTCGCGGGAGGGGAGCGACCCGCCGCTGAGCGACTACGACCCCTATACGGGTACAAAGACGGCGCGGCTCGACGTTCCCGCATCCCTGCAAATCGAAGAACGGTTGCCCGTTTTGGACGGCGCGCTCGCGCTCTATCCCGTGTACGCGGCATTCGCCGAGGCAGTCTATCCCGAGGAAGTCTGTGCGGAAGAGGGCGCGGTGCAATTCACGAACACGGTGGAGGCGTTCAAACATCTCGTGGCGGGGGAGCGGGACGTCTTTTTCTCCTCCTATCCCGCCGACAGCCAGCTCCGCCTCGCAAAGGACGCGGGCGTGGAGCTTGAAATCACCCCGATCGGCAAGGAGGCGTTCGTCTTTTTGGTCGGCGACGAAAATCCGATCGACGGACTTTCCCTCCAACAAATTTACAACATCTATTCGGGGAAAACCGCCCTTTGGCAGACGCTTGGGTGGAAGGAGGGCGGTGAGATCGTCGCATTCCAACGTCCGGAGGGGTCGGGCAGTCAATCGGGGATCCAATCCATCATGAAAAAAGCGGGCTTGCTGCTCGCCTCTCCCCGTCCATTCGATCGGAGCCTCGTCGGGACGAACAGCCTGATGGATCAGATCTCGGCGAAGCGGGAGGGGGTCATGCCCGTTTTGGGGTATTCCTACCGATTCTTTGCAACGACGATGCGCCCCAACCCGCATGCGAAATTGTTGAAAATTGACGGGATTGCACCCACCGCGGAAAATATCCGCTCGGGAGAATATCCCTTTACGGTAAACTTTTATGCCGTAACGCGAAAAGACCGCTCGGAAAATACCGTTCGCTTCCTCGAATGGATCCTCTCCGAGGAGGGACAGACCCTCGTCGGGCGGGCAGGCTATATCCCGCTTTGAGTGTTTCGGTTGGAATCAAGCCGCCTTTCGTAAGCGCAAGAAGCCGCCTCCCGTGCGGACCGCACGGGAGGCGGCGATTTTTTTACGGAAGCCATGCAATCGGTTGCAAAATTCCCGCAAAAAAGGTATAATGGAAAAAATAGGGAAAGAAAATCTATGGCAAAACCCAATCGGAATTTACGCAACTTTTGCATCATCGCCCACATCGACCACGGCAAGAGCACCATTGCAGACCGCATCATGGAGCTCACGGGGCAGGTCTCTAAGCGCGACATGGAGGAACAGCTCCTCGACAGCATGGACATCGAGCGGGAGCGCGGGATCACGATCAAACTCGCGCCCGTCCGCATGTATTACACCGCCCTCGACGGGCAGGAATACGAATTTAACCTCATCGACACCCCGGGGCATGTCGACTTTACCTACGAAGTCTCCCGCTCTCTTGCCGCCTGCGAGGGGGCGCTCCTCGTTGTGGACGCCACCCAAGGCGTGGAAGCGCAGACGCTCGCAAACGTCTACCTCGCTCTCGAAAACGATTTGGAGATCATCCCCGTCATCAACAAGATCGATTTGCAGTCCGCACGGATCGACGAGGCCAAGCAGGAGATCGAGGATGTCATCGGGCTCGACTGCGAGGGCTGCCCGTGCGTCTCGGCAAAGGAGGGGACGAACATCCGCGACATTTTGGAAGCCGTGGTAAAGCAGATCCCGCCTCCCGAGGGCGACACCGAGGCCCCCTTAAAGGCGCTCATCTTCGACAGCTATTACGACAACTACAAGGGCGTCATCCTCTTTGTCCGCCTCAAAGACGGCACGGTGAAAGTGGGGGACAAGATCAAAGCGGCTCTCTCCGACAAGACGTACGAAGTCACCGAAGTGGGGGCTTTCGCACCCTTTTTGCAGCCCAAGGAGAGCTTGCAGGCGGGGGAAGTCGGCTACATCGCGGCGAGCATTAAAAGTATTGAGGACGTCGCTGTGGGCGACACGGTGATTTTTGCCGACAAACCCGAAACGCCTCCGCTCCCCGGCTATAAAAAGGTACAGCCCGTCGTCTTTTGCGGTATCTATCCCTTGGACGGAAGCAAATTTCTCGATCTCAAAGAGGCGATCCTAAAATTGAAACTCAACGACGCTTCTCTCGTATTCGAACCGGACAACTCGGTGGCGCTCGGCTTCGGTTTCCGCTGCGGCTTTTTGGGACTTCTGCACATGGAGATCATTCAGGAGCGGATCGAGCGGGAATTTAATTTAGACATCATCACGACCGCGCCCTCCGTGTCCTATCTCGTCCACAAGACGGACGGCACGAGCTTTTATGTGGACAACCCTTCCCATCTGCCGTCTCCCTCGGATATCGACTATATGGAGGAACCGATCGTCAAGGCGGAAATTTACTCCCCGCCCGACTATTTGGGGTCTATCATGGACCTCTGTCAGGACAAGCGGGGGGTGTTCAAGGACATGACCTATCTCGATGCGCGGCGTGTAAAGCTCGAATACCGTCTGCCGCTCAACGAGATCGTCTATGATTTTTTCGACGAGCTGAAATCCCGCACCCGCGGCTATGCGAGTTTCGACTATGAGATCGCGGGCTATGAGAGGAGCAAGCTCGTCCGCATGGACATTTTGCTGAACGGGGAAATTTGCGACGCGCTCTCCATTATCGTGCATGAGGACAGGGCTTATCCGCGCGGCAGAACGCTGTGCGAGAACTTAAAGGACGCGATCCCGCGCCAGCTGTTCGAAATTCCCGTACAGGCGGCGATCGGCGGCAAGATCATCGCGCGCGAGACGGTAAAGGCGGTGCGAAAGGATGTGCTTGCCAAGTGCTACGGCGGCGACATCACGCGCAAGAAGAAGCTGCTTGAAAAGCAGAAGGAGGGCAAAAAGCGGATGCGCCAGATCGGCACCGTGCAAGTCCCCTCCGAAGTGTTCATGCAGATCTTGAAAACGAATAAAGACTGAGAAGTTTCGCCCAATTCTTTGCTCGCGTCACTCCTCGGTTCCTTTTGAGGAGGAGCTGTCACCAAAGGTGACTGAGTTGGTGTTGCAGCAAGGCGCTCTCTACAAACCGTGCAAAGAGCACAAACCAAACCGCTATGAGCAATTTCGACCAAAGCGTTTACGAATACTTAAAGACGGTACCGAGGGGGAAAGTTGTCACCTACGGCATGATCGCCTGCGCCATCGGAAGGCCGCGGGCAAGCAGGCAGGTCGGCAATGCGCTTCACCGCAACCCCACGCCCGTCGTCGTGCCCTGCCACAGGGTCGTCAACCGCGAGGGTCGGCTTGCGCCCGCCTTCGCATTCGGCGGCACGGACATGCAGGCCGCGCTCCTCCGCGCCGAAGGCGTGGAAGTGACCGACGGCTACGTTGATCTCGACAAATATCTCTGGGAGGGAAACTGACTTGGCAGGTATTTACCTTCACATTCCGTTCTGCAAACACAAATGCACCTATTGCGACTTTACGTCCTTTCCCGATCGCCTTTCCTTTGCGGAGGCCTATATGGCCTGTCTCTATAAAGAGATCGAACTGCGCGGCAAACAGCTCGAAAGTTACACTTTCGACACCGTCTACTTTGGCGGGGGGACGCCTTCCGTCATCGACCCAAAATACATCTACGGCGCGATGAAGCAGATCAAAAAGTGTTTTCATCTTGCGAAAAACCCCGAGATCACCATTGAGATGAATCCCGGCACGGTGAGCGAGCAGAAGATCGCACTCTACAAAAAGGCGGGGATCGACCGCTTCTCCGTCGGTTTGCAGACGGCGATCGACGAGCAGCTCAAAAACTTGGGACGCATCCACACCGCGCGCGATTTCGTGTACACATGCGGGCTTTTGAAAGGGGAGAACTTCTCCGCGGACGTCATGCTCGGACTGAAAGGACAGACGAAAGAGGACGTATTCAAGACGATCGAGCTTGCCTCCCGCTGCGGGGCAAAGCATATCTCCATGTACGCCTTGACCCCCGAGGACGGCACGCCCATCTACACCGACTATCTCAACGGCGAACTGCCCGACGGCGACGAAGTGCGGGAGCTTTACGACTACGGTTATTCCCTTCTGAAAGAGCGCGGCTATCACCGCTATGAGGTGAGCAACTTTGCGAAAAAGGGGTTCGAGAGCCGCCACAACCTCAACTATTGGCAGCGGGGAGAATATATTGGACTGGGCATTTCCGCGAGCTCTTTCATCTGCGGCAAGCGCTTTTCGAACACGTTCGATTTAGACGAGTACATCAAGTGCGTTTTGTCGGGGTTCCTGCCCGTGGTGGAGAGCGAAAACGTTGAGAAAGAGGACGCCAAGTTCGAGTTCGTCATGCTCGCCCTGCGCACCGTATACGGAATATCGGCGCATAAATATGCGGAATCGTTCGGCAGTGATTGGAAGAGCGATTTCGCAGACGCCTACCAAAAAACGAGGATGTATTTTGAAGAAGATGGGGACGTCACACGCATTAAAGATGAATATTTATACGTTCAGAATCAAATTTTGACCGAATACATGAACGGATGAAGTGGGAAAATAAACGGCGGCGCGGGCAGAACTTTCTGCCCGCGCCGCCGTTTGCAAAAATCATTCAATTCCATAGTTTGTCCTGGTCGAAGCCGAATACCTGCACGACCTCGAACAGATCACAGGTGGCGATGTCGCGGGTCGTACACACGGGGCCGCCGTCGGGGTCGATGTCGTAGCCGAAATATTTGAACGCCTGCCATACGAGGTGGGAACAGTGGGTCGTTTTCGGTTCAAGCTCCTGGTCCTTGGGCGAGGAGAAAAATCCCGTCAGGATGGAATATTCTATGTCCGTTAAATGGCTCTTTGCAAACTGCGCGATCTCTTTCCGTCCTTCGGCGTCTCTGTCTTTGAGGCGCAGCACCATGAAGTTGGCCGCGTATTGGAACCAGCTCACCTCGCCCGCCGCGCTGTTTGTGCCCGGACCGATGCATTCGAGCGTGAGATAGGCAGCCGCGTCGGTGACGATCGCGGCGTGTCCGTTCCGCCAACCGAAGGTGTGGCAGGAGGAGGTGACGATCACATCCCCGTCTTCGAGCGGAGCCATCGGAATATAGGAAAACACGATCTTTTCCTCGCCGTTTTCCACCGTTTTGTAGCCCTTGATCTGGTCGTGCGGGGTGGTGAAAGCCGCAGCGGCATGTTCCAAAACATAGTCGCGGTAGAGCGCTTCTTGATAGAGAAGAATGTTTTCGGGGGTCTGTTTCAACGCTTCGAGCGCGGGCCGTTTCAGACCTGTCTGATGATAGAGAACGTCGAGATCCTCTTCCGTCCACTCTGCTTTCCGGATGAGCGCGGAGATGTCCTCCCGCGGGCGGAGGGGAGGGGTGTAGGCGGAATTGTCCACCACGCCCTCCGCGATCGCAAGAAAGGTCACGCCAAGCAAAATCACCGCAAACAGCGCGGCAAAAAACCCTGTGATGATACGGACTGTAAGGCGCAGCTTTCTTCGCAACGAGGGAACCCTCCAAGATGTTCCCCGTTAGTATAAATCTTTTTCGGAAAGCTGTCAACCCTCTGCGCCCTTTCTTCGCGCGATTTTCACAAACACGACCCTGCGCCGCACCTTTTTGCCGTCAGACAAGGCGCTATTGCGGTTCCCTGCGGGCGAGCGTTTCCCCCGTCTCGCTGTCGAGGAGAAGAGCCAGAATGTCTCCCTGTTCGTTGATAATTCCCACATAGTAGTAATTTTTGTCCCGTCGCAAGAGCCGCACATGAAATTCTCCGCAAAACCGTCCGCCGCGGGTCATTTTTTCGATCGTCTCATGCTCTGCCGTTACCGCTTTTTCAAGCGCTTCTTCGGGCGAGAGCGTATTCTCGTTTTTGATGCTGGTTGCAAGCAGCTCCTCGTTTACGCCATCTTTTACGACGCGCACGGAGAGGGAGCCTTCCGGGAACTCCTCCGCCGAACGGGAATAGAAGTAATCGCCCGTGACGCTTCGGAAGGACATATCTCCGCCCTTGGGTGCGTCTTCGAGGAAATAAAGTTCATATTCTCCGCCCGAAGGGGTCTTTTCGGTGAGTACCGCCTCCAACAGGTTACTTCTGCTTGCCGCCACGCCATCGCAAAGATAGGGATACTCGCGGGAAACGCAGGACACCGTCAAGGTGTAGGTTTCCGTTTCGGCGAGGAAAAGATCGCTTTTCACATCCGAAATGTGGGCGGAGTAGTCATATTTTCCGCACGCCGATAGGGCGGGCAGAAGGAGCAAAAGGGTCAAAAAGGGGAGAAAAGATTTTTTCATAATGTATGAATATGAAAAAGAAAGAGTTTTTTATGTCTTTTCGGTTGCTTTTTTTGACCGACTATGGTAAAATGGAAGCTAATCTCAAAAGACGGAAATCCATCGAATGAAGAAGCTCATCTTAAAAACAGCACTGATTACGGTTGGCGTCGTCATGATCCTGGCGGTCTCTGTGTTCGGGATCGTCTCTTTTTGCGCGCCCGCTTCTATGATGAGATTCTGTGAATCCATCGGGCTGAAAAATATCAGCGGGGACTACGCCTATCAGGAATACCAAAACAGCAGAGATCTCGGCTATCTTGCCCACGCCTTCGAGGTCGCGGCGGATAACGGAAGCTATGCCGTGGCGGAAGAGCGCTTCGAAGAGCTCTATGGCGAGGAGGAGAGCGACGCAAGAACGGCATTTGCCGCATTTTGCGAGCAGCAGAACACGGTTTCCTTGCCCCAAGGGGTGCCCGACTTCAATTATCGTTCCTATCTGTGCGGCAGGGCCGCAACCGTAAAATACCATTTGGCGGTCACCGACGACGAAAAAGAGGCAGTCTGCGCCTTTGCGATCTACGAAACGGGGGAGGAATTTCTGCCCGAAAGCCCGCTTATGAGCCTTGCGATCGAGGCGATCGAGAAAGAGGACGTCCCGTTCTGTTCTCTGCTCTTGAATCAGGTCAAGGCAGAGACAAAGTTCGACGAGCAAAATACCCACTATCTCAATCTCGTAAAATTTTTGGAGGAAGCAGTCAATGAGCAGTAAAATCGTTCGGGAGGGGCTGACGTTCGACGACGTGCTGCTCATTCCCCAGGCGTCCGATGTTCTTCCCGCACAGGTGGACATTCATACCAAGCTCACGGAGGATATCATCCTAAATCTCCCCATCATCTCGGCGGCGATGGATACGGTGACGGAGAACCGCCTCGCCATTGCTATGGCACGCGAGGGCGGCATGGGGATCATCCATAAGAACATGACGATCGAGGAGCAGGCCAAGGAGGTGGACAGGGTCAAGCGCAGTGAACACGGCGTGATCACCGATCCTTTCTTCCTCGAACCGCAGAACCTTGTGCGGGACGCCGTGGCTCTCATGGAGCGCTACCGTATCAGCGGCGTGCCCATCACGGAAAACGGCAAGCTCGTGGGGATCCTCACCAACCGCGATCTGCGCTTCGAGACAAATTACGATCAGCCCATTGCAAATGTCATGACGAAGGAAAACCTCGTCACCGCGCCCGTGGGAACCTCTCTCGAAGAAGCGCAGAAAATTTTGGGTAAGCACCGCATTGAAAAACTCCCCATTGTGGATAAAAACGGCTTCCTCATGGGGCTCATCACGATAAAAGACATCGAAAAGAGCATCCAATATCCCAATTCCGCGCGCGATAAGAACGGAAGGCTCCTCGTCGGCGCGGCAGTGGGCACCGCGGCAAATACCATGGAGCGGATCGCCGCGCTTGTGGAATCCAAAGTGGATGTCGTTGCCATCGATACCGCGCACGGGCATTCGGCTTTGGTGCTCAAAAAAGTGGAGGAGATCAAGGCCAAATATCCGGAGCTGCCCCTCATTGCCGGCAATGTAGCGACCGCCGAGGCGACGAAGGCGCTCATCGACGCGGGTGCGGACGTCGTAAAAGTGGGCATCGGTCCCGGGTCGATCTGCACCACGCGCGTAGTGGCGGGTATCGGCGTTCCGCAGCTCACGGCCGTGATGGATTGCGCCGAGGAGGCGGATAAGTACGGCAAGCGAATCATTGCAGACGGCGGCATCAAATATTCGGGCGACATTGTAAAGGCGCTTGCGGCGGGCGGAAGTGCGGTGATGATCGGTTCCCTTCTTGCGGGGACCGAAGAGAGCCCCGGAGAGATCGAACTGTATCAAGGCAGAAGTTTTAAGGTCTACCGCGGCATGGGGTCTCTTTCCGCCATGGCGGCGGGTTCCAAGGACCGCTATTTCCAAGAGGATGCCAAGGATGCGCGGAAGTTCGTCCCCGAAGGCGTGGAGGGGCGCGTTCCCTATCGCGGAAGCGTTTCGGAGATCATCTATCAGATGAAGGGCGGGCTTCGCTCGGGCATGGGGTACTGCGGCAAGCACAACATCGAGGAACTCCGCACCTCGTCCCAATTCATCCGTATCACCAACGCGGGGCTTTTGGAGAGCCACCCGCATGACATTTCGATCAGCAAGGAAGCGCCGAATTATACATCGCGCAACTAATTTCACGAAAGATCTCTTGCTACGCAAGATCTCTTTCCGTGAGGAAATTGGCGAAAACGCCTTAACTTGTTTGTTTTCTCGTTCGTTTCATCGGACAAGAAGGCAAAAGGTTTTGCCAAATTGAGGCGCGCAGCGAAGAAGCGTGGTTCTTCTCGCGCAGAAATTTGAAAAGACGCCCCTTGGCGCCCCTTGCAGGGGAGCTGGCACGAACAAAGTGGGTGACTGAGGGGTTGTTGAGAACCCTTTCGGTTCACTTCGTTCACCACTTTCTCTAAAAGGGACAGCAAGGGTGAGTGAGTTCACCCAATCGGCAAAAATTTCAAACAGAAAAGAATTCCTTTCGGGAGTTCTTTTTCGATATATCGAAAAAAACAGAGGAACGGTATGCAACATCAAAAAGTATTGGTTCTTGATTTCGGCGGGCAGTATAATCAGCTCATCGCTCGCAGGGTGCGCGATCTCGGGGTCTATTGCGACCTTTGTCCCTACGACATGGCGCCCGAAAAGATCAAGGAATACGCGCCGATCGGCATTATTTTCACGGGCGGGCCCAACAGCGTGTACGACGAAAGCGCTCCTCACGTCTCTCCCGAGCTTTTTTCGCTCGGCATTCCCGTACTCGGGATCTGCTACGGCGCCCAACTCATCGCCCACACTTTGGGCGGAAAGGTCGTGCATGCTCCGTCGAGCGAGTACGGCAAACGTGAGTTCGCCTTTCTCAAAAGCAGTCCGCTCTCCGC
>CANRPN010000017.1 GCA_947632505.1 uncultured Clostridia bacterium
TTTTGCTTCGCAAAATCTTTTTCCGTGAGGAAACGGGCGCGTGCGGTTTAACCTGTTTGTCCTCTCGTTCGTTTCATAGGACAAGAAGGCAAAAGGTTTTGCCAAATTGAGTCGCCCACGGCGGAAGTGAATTCCGCCTAAGGCAAGAGGATCATATTCACGAAAAATCTTTTGCTTCGCAAAATCTTTTTCCGTGAGGAAACGGGCGCGTGCGGTTTAACCTGTTTGTCCTCTCGTTCGTTTCATCGGACAAGAAGGCAAAAGGTTACCAAATTGAGGCGCGCAGCGAAGAAACGTTCTTCTCGCGCAAGTGCTTTTATGTCATTTCGACCGCCCGCACGTTCTATTTTGTCGAAGGGCGGCACGAACACGAAGTGTGAAGTACTAAGGGAGCGAAGCGCGTGGAGAAATCTCAACATTATTTTAACACGAAATTAAAAAATAATTAACATATATCATATCGGAGGTAAATTACCATGGTAAAAATGAGACTGGTGAGAATGGGCGATAAGAAGTCCCCCGTCTACCGCATCGTGGTCGTGGACGCAAGAAAGGCGGCGACCGGCGAGTACATCGACAAAGTCGGCTTCTACGATCCCAAGTCCAATCCCGTCACCCTTACGGTGGACGTTGAGAAAGCGAAGGATTGGATCGCAAAGGGTGTACAGCCCACCGAAACGGTGAAATCGCTTTTGGTGCAGACCGGCGCGCTCGAAAAACCCACCAAACTTTCTCCTTCCAAGACTAAGGGAAAGAAAGCAAAGAAGTAATAGGGTCCACGCGTTTCTTTTCTTTCTACGCTCGAAAAGAAACGCCGTGAGGAAATCGGCGCGTGCGGTTTAACTTACGCGCAGGGGTCGGGCGGACGTTGGCCTTGCCCCCTCCTAAGGAGGGAGGGTAGGGGGGTGGTGTCCTTTGTTTCAAAAATTCACCACCTCAGTCACCTTTGGTGACGGCTCCTCCTGAGGAGGCGCTTTTTTGCTCGGGCATTTTGTCCCATGCGTATTCCGCCCCGCACTTGGGGAAAATAGACGCGTGGGGGTGGAATGGCAATTAAAAAAGGAGTTATATTATGTTGGATCTGATCAAGTATATCGTAGAAACTTTTGCAGAGGATAAAGAGCACATCTCCTATGAGGTCGAGGAGACGGATGACGCGATCAACGTTACCGTCCTTCTCTCCGATTCGGATATGGGCAAGGTCATCGGCAAACAGGGCAAGATCGCCAAGGCGCTCCGTACCCTCGTCCGCTGCAAGACCCCTCGCGACAGCAAAAAGTACAACATCGAAATCAAAGAACGGGAAGAATGAGCCCCGTAAAAAGCCGCCGCGCGCATGCTTGCGCGCGGCGGCTTTTTCATGCTCTTTTTCAAGCCCTCTTTTTTCTGCCGAAAAAGCGGCTGAAAAGCGTCTTGACATCGAGCAGTTTCAACAGAGAGAACAGCAGCACTTCGGCGGTCCCGATAAAAAGCACCGTCAGCGCGAGCGCGGGCAGATAGCTCAGATAGGTCACTAAAAATTTCCGTACGAAATATCCAGCGCCGATCACGGGCAGCACCGCTGCCGTCAATTTCAAAAAATATTTCCAAGAGCCGAGTTTGCCCGTCTTTTTCCGCAGCAAAATCAGCGCGCACGCCGCCGAAATCAGATAATCGCACGCCATTCCCACGCAGAGCGCCCCGCTGCCGAGATATTGGGGCAAAAACCAAACGCAGAGCAGCATCGCCGCCGCTCCCCCGAGGAAGAAGAGCAGCGTGTACCGTTCGCAGCCCAGCGAATTGAGAATGGACGTGGAGATCATGGTCACGCTCATGGGCAGAAGAATGACGGCACAGCTCGAAATCAACCGTCCGCTTTGATCGCTCGCGTAGAGCATGGCGCCCACGTCCCCTCCGCAGATCACAAAGAAGGGAATGAGCAGCCCCGCTATGAGCAGCGTTGCATTCAGTGCGCGTTCCACGAGCCCCGAGAGCTTTTCCTTCTGCCCTTTGTAGAAGCATTCCGAAAGTTCGGGCACGAGCACGAGGGCGATCGAGCCGATGAGCGTGGAGGGGATCATGAGGACGGGCATCACCATGCCGTATACCACCCCGTATTCGCTCATCGCCTTGGACGAAGACACCCCCGCCGCCATGAGCCGCATGGGGAAGAGCACCGAGATGAAAGAGTTCACGAGAGAGGACGACGTCCGCATGGCCGTTACGGGCAGAGCCGACTTGATGAGAGGCAGAAATTCTCCCCGCGGGGAGCGCAGTTTGCCGCCCCTTACAAAGAAGTAGACGAGCGCGATCGCAAAGGAACAGAGGTAGGAGACGAGCACCGCCAGGGCCGCGAGGTTGACGTCGGCAACGTCCGTCTGCAACAGGAGGAGCAAAAACACGCCCACCGCGATCATGACGATCTCCTCAATGAGTTCGACGAGGGAGTATACGAAAAAGCGTTTGTTCCCCCAAAAACAGCCGCGCAAAATGGCGTAGACGGACGTAAAAGAAAGTCCGATGATGAGAATGTAGAAAAGATCGGCGCAGCGGGAATCGGTAAACAGGCGGGAGAACGGCTCTTTGAAGAGAAACAGGAGCAGGGTGACGGGAATGCTCACGGCGAGGGTGAGGACGATCGCCGCGCTCGTCGCCGCCTGTTCGCCTCGCTTGCTCCCCCGCGCGCGGTGCTTGCTGATGATCCGCGAGAGGGTGATTGGCAGTCCGCTCGAAGTGGCCGTCAGAAAGACGGCGAATACCGTGAGGGCGACCTGATAAACGCCAAGTCCCTCAGGCCCCAAAATGCGGGAGAGGATAATGCGGTAAAGAAAGCCGAGACAGTGTTCGAGCGCGGAGAAGATCGTCACCACCGCGGCTGTGCGGTACAAGTTTTGCATACGATATTTTATTTGCACACGCACTTTTTTATGAACGCGGCGCATAGAATAAAGGCATGAAACTCGAATTGGAGCAGCCGTCTTACTACCGCTTAAAAAAGGGACAGAGCCTTGCGGACGTGGCGAATGTCTACGGCGTACCGCCGCGGGCGCTCGCTGCGCTCAACGGCCTCAAAGAGGAACCGCGGGAGGGGAGCGTACTCCAACTTCCCGCCGAGCGCAGAGACCTTTACACCGTGCGCGGCGGCGAGAGCAAAACGCTTCTGTGCGGCTCCGCAGAGAACTTCGAGAAGCGGAATGGGACGAAATGCCTCTACATCGGGCAGACCGTGTGGCTGTAAAACGGCAGATCGGCAAACATGCGGCGCGCCCGCGGCCGAAACGGCCGCGGGCGCGCCGCGAATCGTTTCTTCATGCCGCAGATCAAAACGGGCAGAGAGCCGTTTTTTGGCTTGTCCCGCCCGCGGAAGCACAGCTTCCGCGGGCGGGACAAGTTTTTGAAAAATTTTCGCCGAAAGATTGCTTTTTTCTCTCAAATATGCTAAACTGTACCTGTCGTACAATTTTATAGTAATTGCGTAGATACGACCGGCATCGTGGTATCCTTTTATCTGCGCGATAAAATTGTACGACAAACCAATTACGGGATACTTGTATGCGGGCATTCCGAATTGGAATGTCCTTATTTTTTTGCCCGCAAAAAACCAAAAGGAGATAACTTATGACAAAGAAAAAGCGGCTATTCATCATTCTTGCGATCGTGCTTGCAGTGCTCATTGCAGTTGCCGTCGTGCTTGCGGTCCTATTTGTCGGCCGCAACAACACCCCCAACGGTCCCGGCACCGAACAGTCGAGCGGCTCGGGCAGCGGCTCGCAGGGCGGTTCGGGCAGCGGTTCTCAGGGCGGCTCGGGCAGCGGCTCGCAGGGCGGTTCGGGTAGCGGTTCGCAGGGCGGCTCGGGCAGCGGTAGCCAAGACGGCGAACATGTCCACAGTTTACAAAAGCATGAAGCAAAGGAACCGACCTGTACTTCAACGGGCACAAAGGCCTATTGGCATTGTTCGGGCTGCAACAAAGATTATCTCGACGCAGACGGAAGCCAAGAGGCGGGCGAGCTTACCATTCCCAAGCTCGAACATGAATTGCAAAGGCATGAAGAAAAAGAGCCGACCTGCACCGAGGACGGCAGCATTCTTTACTACGAATGCGGAAGTTGCCACGATCTGTTCCTCGACGAAGCTGGGAAAGAGCCCACAACAAAAACCGCAATCACAAAGAACGCTACGGGACATAAAGCGGAAGAAGAATGGCAAAGCGACGAAACCTCCCATTGGCACAACTGTGAAGTTTGCGGGCAGAAGATTACCGACAGCATAGTTGCACATAGCTATGGTACAGAATGGGAAACGGACTACTTTTTTCATTGGTCGGTATGCGAATCTTGCGGCTATGTCAATAAATCGACGCATAAATTCGGAGCAAACGGTCTCTGCGATGTCTGTAATTATAAGCGAAGAGAGTCTTCCGAAGGATTGGAGTATACACTGAATAAAGATCAAATGTCCTATTCAGTGGCGGGGATCGGGAATTGCAAGAATAACGATATTGTGATACCCGAAACGCACGAGGAAAAACCTGTCACTGCGATTGGGGACCAAGCATTCTATAAAAACTCAACAATAACTTCTATCATTATTCCAGACAGCGTGACCTTAATCGGAAAGTATGCGTTCTATGGTTGTAGCGGGTTGACTTCGGTCACGATCGGCAGCGGCGTGACCTTGATCAGAGAAGATGCGTTCTGGGGGTGTAGCGGACTGAAAGAAGTGCATATTTCCGATCTTGCGGCATGGTGTAAAATTGGGTTTGAATATTACTATGCAAATCCGCTTTGTTCTGCACATCATCTGTTTATGGACGGAAAAGAAGTTACAGAATTAAAGATTCCCGCCAGCGTAACTTCGATCGGTAGTTATACGTTTTCGGGTTGCGAAGGATTGATTTCTGTCACCGTTCCCGACAGTGTGATCTCAATCGGAAAGTATGCGTTTTGCAATTGCGACAGGCTGACTTCAATCACCATTCCCGACGGCGTGACCTCAATTGGAGAGGCGGCGTTCGAGGATTGTAGCGGGTTGACTTTGATTACCATCCCCGACAGCGTGACCTCAATCGGAGGGTATGCGTTCGAGGGTTGTAGCGGGTTGACTTCGGTCACCATTCCCGACAGCGTGACTTCGATCGGAAAGTATGCGTTCTCAAATTGCAGCGGGTTGAAAGAAGTGCATTTTGAAAATCCGAATGGGTGGAAAGTGTCAGAGTATAGCAATATGACGAAAGCAATAAACGTTTCGGGGCTCAACGAACCCGCAACAGCCGCGAAATATTTGAAGAACACTTACTGTTGGTATTATTGGAAACGCGGGTGAGACCCTTGCCCACCCCTTAAAGAGTTTTTCCTTGGCGCCCCTGTAGGGGAGCTGTCGAGCGGCGCGAGACTGAGGGGTTTCAGAGAACTTGCAAAAACCCTTTCCCCCTCGTTTCACTCGGGTACTTTCCCTTTCAGGGACAGCAAGAGTTTTTCCTTGGCGCCTCCAAAAGAGGGGGCATGCGAAACAACATTTCTAATTGTCATGTCGCCCGCGCGAAGTTCTGATTCTCCAAGCGCGGCATGAGCACGAAGTGCGAAGTAGCGTAGTCGAGACATCTCACCTTAGTGTTAAATATTGCAGAGATTTCTCCACGCGCCGCTATCGCAGCTTGGTCGAAATGACAAATAAGTAAGGCGGGGCGAAAGAACAAATAAAGGCCTCCTCCCCTACCCCTCCCCCGCGCGGAACGCGCGGGGGAGGGCAAGAGCCGTAATGTGCGCGGGGGAGTTGCCCACACGTTTTGCCCCGCCCCGCGGAAACCGCGGGGCGGGCACAATTTTATGGCCTCACCGCATACCTTATAGTAGAGCCGATTTCACGGCTTACGGAGGTCACAAATGTCATTTTTTTCCAATTTTTCATCGGACCATTGCCCCGGTACCATCACAGGCAATCCGTTGAACGGCCTTTGCGAAAAGGTGTGCATCCAAGCGGAAAAAATCTTCGACGCGGGGATCATCCAAACGAGGCTTGAAAATTATCCCATCACCCTCGTAAATCCCACGCCCGCAAACCCTACATATCCGCTCACGTTTATCTCGGCGCGTTCCCTTGCTTCCGAAGGAACGGTGACGAACCTTGTCGTAGACCAACAGACGGACAGCCAATGCGCCCGCGTGCAATGCACGATCACCGTACCGATCGAGGTCGTCTACCTCGACGCGACAGGCGCAGAGGGCAGAGCGACCAGCGAGATCGTCCTCAATGAGGACGTGCTCATGTACGTACCGCCCGCATCCGTCATGCCCTTCACGGTCACGGCGATCGCCTCTTGCGTCTCCCCCGAAGGAACGTTCAATGCGTCTACGGGCTCCTTCAACATCAGCGCCTGCCTTACTTTGATCTTGAAAGTCGCCATGCAGGTGGAACTGCTTCTCCCCAGCTACGGCTACTGCGCCATCCCGCCCGCACAGGAGTACTCGCAGGAAGTGTGCTCGGGATTCTTCGAACTGCCCCTCTACCCGCAGGGCAGATCGTGCTGCAAAAAGACCAACTGAAACCCGAGCGGAATCGGATTTGTTTGCGCGAAGAAGCCGACGCAGAGCCGGCTTCTTCGCGGATGAAAACGCCGCCCCGCGGAATCCGCGGGGCGGCGAAAAATACGGCTGACGCGGCGCGGAGCGCTTTTCAAGCGCTCCGCGCCGCCGATTTACCATGGAAAAATCATAAAGTCGCTTTGTTACAAAGTGAACAAAGCGAGAATTTTTCACAAAAATGTTTCATTTTGAACGTTTCTACTTGACAATGCGCCGAGATTACAGTATAATGATTTCAGATTTTTAACAAGGAGTTGAGAATATGAAAAAAATTACAATGTGGTTGCTGTCGTTCGTTGTAGCAGTGGCGGGATTATGCGCCTTTGTTGCGTGCGGCAACAAGGATATTACGGGAACGTATAAGTTCCAATCGCTGAAAATGACGGAAGGCGGCATGACGATCGAACTGAAAGTCGGTGAAAAATTCATGGGCCTCGTCGAGCTGACGGAGGATTACGCCGTCTTTGAGATCAAAGAGGACGGAACCTTCTCCGTATCGGTGATGGAGCAGGCTTCCACAAGCGGCACTTGGGAAGAAAAGGACGGCGGGTACGTCTTTACTTCCAACGGCGATCCGATTTCGGCCAAACTTGACGGTTCCACGTTGATTTTCTCCGAAGGCGGCGTAGAATTTACTCTGAAAAAGGCATAACGGAACAAAATGTTTGCCGCCCCGCGGAATCCGCGGGGCGGCATGATTGTTAAGCGGGCGCGGATCGCCGAAAGGCGATCCGCGCCCGCTATTTTGATGAATTGGAGAGGGTACATTATCACTTATAGGGTGGGCAAGAAAACAGGATTCTTTGCCGCCATGTCGGGAACTATTTTTTCAAACTCAACCAAATCATGAGGACCGAAATGTCGGCGGGGGAGACGCCCGAAATGCGCTCCGCTTGCCCCAAATTGAGCGGGCGGATGCGGTTGAGCTTCTCGCGCGCTTCGAGACGCAACCCCTCAATTTTTGCATAGTCGATGTCGGGCGGCAGCGGCTTATCTTCCATTTTTTTCGCCTTTTCCATCTCCTTTTCGCTCGCTTTCAGGTACCCCTCGTATTTGATCTCCGTTTCCGCGGAGAGCAGGATGTCGTAGGGTACGGAGGAGAGGGGGAGAAGAGGCTCGACTGCGCCTGCATTCCCCTCTTTCGGCTCTCTGCGTTCGCCACTTTCCCCCGCTTCGCGGGGGACAGCAAGGGAAGGAGATTTCTCCGCTTCGCTCACTGCGTTCGCTTCGGTACTTCGCCTGCGGCTCGTGTCGCGCTTAGAGAAACAGAACTGCGCGCGGGGCGAAATGACAGAGGTGGGGTGGGCAAGAGAGAAAGGTGTTTCGCCGCCGCTCATGGGGACAGCGAGAGTAGGGAACGTATCGCAAATTTCACGGATAGAAATGCCGCGGCGGATGAGATCTGCGTAGGTCACGCCTGCGCTCAGCGGCGGGAAGCCGTGCTGTTGCACGAGCGCGTCCGCCGTTTTCGTATCCGCACGGGTGTTCAAAAACGTAAGCGTCTGCTCGCGCAGCTTTTTTCGTGCGAGAAACTTGCGATAACGCCTCGTATTTACCAAACCGCATATGCGTCCGAGTTCCGTCAGCCGCACGTCGGCGTTGTCCTGCCGCAAATTCAGCCGAAATTCCGCGCGCGAGGTCATCATGCGGTAGGGCTCGTCCGTGCCCTTCGTCACCAGATCGTCGATGAGCACTCCGATGTACGCCTGATCCCGCCGCAGAATGAGCGGAGGCTTTCCGCGAAGTTTCAAAGAGGCGTTCAGGCCCGCGATCAGCCCCTGCGCCGCCGCCTCCTCATAGCCGCTCGTGCCGTTGATCTGCCCCGCCGTGTAGAGGCCCTCCACGCGCTTAAATTCGAGCGTAGGAAGGACGTCGAGCGTGTCAATGCAGTCGTATTCGATCGCGTAGGCGTAACGCACGATCTCACAATGCTCCAAGCCCTTTACCGTACGGTACATCTCCTTTTGCAGGTCGTGGGGAAGGGAAGTGGAGAGACCCTGAACGTAAATTTCCGTTGTGTCAGTGCCCTCGGGTTCCAAAAAGAGCTGGTGGCGTTCCTTGTCGCGGAAGCGCACGACTTTCGTCTCGATGGAGGGACAGTAGCGGGGCCCCGTCGAGGAGATCTGTCCGTTGTAGAGGGGAGCGCGGTCGAGATGATCTAAAATCAGCTCATGGGTGCGCGCGTTGGTATAGGCGAGATAGCAGGGCGTTTGCGCCTTTGGCGCATGGCTATGCAGAAAGGAGAAAGGGTAGACGTCCTCGCCGTCCTGCCGTTCCATCTGCGAGAAATCCACCGTTCTGCCGTCGAGACGGGCAGGGGTGCCCGTCTTGAAACGGCGCACGCGGAAGCCCAATTCGAGGAGCGATTTCGTGAGACGTGTCGCATTTTGAAAGCCGTTGGGGCCGCTCGCGGTGACGAGTTCGCCCGTGATCGTGTCGGAATTGAGATAGACCCCCGTTGCGACGACGACCGCGCGGCACTTGAAAATACCGCCGTAGGCGGTTTTGACGGCGCAGACGCGGGGGCGGGGAGAGCCGCTCTCCGTCAAAATTTCGGCGGCTTCCGCCTGCACGATGCGCAAATTTTTTGTGTGTTCGAGTACCTGCTTCATGCGGCGGTGGTACTTGTTCTTGTCCACCTGTGCACGAAGGGACTGGACCGCCGCGCCCTTGCCTGCGTTCAGCATCCGTACTTGAAGGGCGCATTCGTCGGCCGTGACGCCCATCTGCCCGCCAAGCGCGTCGATCTCGCGCACCAAATGCCCCTTCGCCGTTCCGCCGACGGAGGGGTTGCAGGGCATGAAGCCGATACTGTCTAAGTTGAGGGTCATGAGCACCGTCGAAAGCCCCGTGCGGGCGAGCGCAAGAGCGGCCTCCGCTCCCGCGTGTCCCGCGCCGATGACAACGGCGTCGCAGACCGATTCGAGAAATTCTTGCATGATTGGTTTGAGAGAAAAATGGCGATTCGCTTTTTCTCTTGCTGTCCCGTTAGAAAGTACCCGAACGTAGTGAGGGGGAAAGGGTTTCTGAGAACCCCTCAGTCTCGCTCCGCTCGCCAGCTCCCCTGCAAGGGGCGCCGAGCGCACAGCCCACAAGTTTTATTGTTTCAATACGGAGCTTTTGATGTCCGTTACGCCCTTGGAGATCGCGTCGTTCACGCGCATGAGCTCTGCGATCTTGTCGCGCGCATAGATGATGGTGGCGTGATCTCTGCCGCCCATGATCTTGCCGATGGAGACGAGGGGAAGCGCAAGCATGTTGCACAGGAGGTAGATGCATACCTGCCGCGCGCGCACCAGCTCCTGCCGTTTGCTCTTGCCGATGAGGTCTGCCTTGGTCACCGAATAATAGGAGCAGGTCGCTTTGATGATCGTGTCGGGTGTGATCTCCTCCTGTTCCTCGTCACTTCCGATGCTCTCTTGAAGGGCCGTGGCCGCAAGTTTGAGCGAAATGGGCTCTTCGTGGAGTTTACTCGCAAAGATCACCGTGTTCAGCCGCCCTTCAAGGGTGCGCACGTTGTTGTCCGAATTTTTCACCAAAAAGGCAAGCACGTCGTCCGGTACGATGTATTTCTTTTCGAGTGCCTTGCGCTTCAAAATCGCGATCTTCGTCTCCAAATCGGGCGGTTGGATGTCTGCGATGAGGCCGCCTTCGAACCGCGTTCTGAGCCGTTCTTCGAGGGTCGTGAGCTCTTTTGCGGGGCAATCCGACGAGATGACGATCTGCTTGTGCTGGGAAAACAGTTCGTTGAAGGTATGGAAGAACGCCTCCTGCACGCCGTATTTTCCCGCCCAGAATTGGATATCGTCGATGATGAGCACGTCCACGTTGCGGTAGCGGTTGCGGAAGCGGAACTCGTTGTCCGTGCCCGACGATTTTTTGGCGTACATGCTGTCGACATACTCATTGAGGAACTTCTCGCTTGTCGTGTAAATAACTTTGAGCGAGGGTTTTTTCTTGGCGATCTCGTTGGCGATCGCCTGCATGAGGTGGGTTTTGCCGAGGCCTGTCCCGCCGTAGATATAGAGCGGGTTGAAATTCTCCCCGGGCGCCTCTGCGACCGATTTGGCCGCCGCATATACGAATTTGTTCGAGGGACCCACAACGAAGGAATCAAAGGTATAGCGCTTGTCGAGGGCGACCGTCGTCTCTTCGAGGGCGTCCGGCATTTCGTCGAGGGTATAGGTATCGCTGCCGTCCACCACGATGACGACGCCGGCAATGCCCACGTCGGCAGACTGCGCTGCCTCGCGAAGATGGTCGAGATGGTGCTTTGTGACCGTGAGCGCCACCACTTCTTCGGGGGCTTTCAAAACGATTTTTTTGTTGACGACGTCCACGGGGACCAGGTCCTCGATGAACGAACTGAACGAGACGGGATTGATGAGTTTCTCCGCCCGCTCCTTGATTTTGCTCCACAAAAATTCGAGTTGGGTATTTTCGGCCATTTTTCCCTCGCAAACGCTTTGTTTTTTCCGCAAAATTTGATATAATGGATTCGCTATGCCGCACGTCCTGCGGAGCCCGTGCGGCTTTTCTAAATTATAATATAAATTTGCGCAAAAAGAAAGTGTTTTTCGGGTAAATTCGATGAGAATCAAAAAATTGAATTTACAAAATTTCAGAAATTACGAGGAGGAGACCTTCGAATTTACCGACGGGGTCAATGTTTTGGTGGGAAAAAACGCCCAGGGCAAGACCAACTGCGCCGAAGCCGTGTTTTATCTCTGCACGGGGGCATCCCTGCGGATCCGCCACGACAGACAGCTCATCCGCAAGGGCGCCGAATGCGCCTGTCTCTCCGCCGAAACGGAGTGCCGTTACGGAAAAATCGCGCTCGAAGCGGAAATTTACGAAAACCGGCGGGAGCTCAGGCTCAACGGCGCACGGGTGGCGCGCGCGGTTGACTTTTTGGGGAATATGAAGAGCGTATTCTTTTCTCCCGGGGAACTGCGCATCGTGCAGGACGGCCCCGACGAGCGGCGGCGCTTTCTCAATCTCTCCATCTCGCAGACATCCAAAAATTATGCCTCGGCGCTTCTCCGCTACAATAAAATTCTCGATCAAAGGAACAATCTGCTCAAAGAGAAGGATGTGTCCGTCATCTTCGAGACCTTGCCCGTTTGGGACGAGCAGCTTGCGCGCTATGCCGCGGTGCTCATCCGCCACAGGGAGGAATATCTCGAACAACTCTCGCCCCTTGCGGCGGATGCGCATGCCTTCTTGACGGATGGGGCGGAGAGACTCGAACTCGGATTTGACGGGACCTATCCGAGCGAGGAGGGGGAGATCGCCGAAAAGCTCTTACGGGAACTCGAAAATGCCTATGAACGGGACGTGAGGCTCGGTTATACCACGGTGGGACCGCACCGCGACGACATCCGCGTCCTCATCGACGGCAGCGACGCGCGCGGCTATGCCTCGCAGGGACAGACGCGTACGGCGGCGCTTTCGATGAAGCTCGCCGAACTCGAAATATTCAAGCGGCTTTCGGGTGAGGCGCCCGTGCTCATTTTGGACGATGTGATGAGCGAGCTCGACCTCGCCCGCCGCAAAAAACTGCTCGCCCGCACCGAAGGCGTGCAATGCATTCTCACCTGCACACATGCCGAGCGGGTGCTGTATGGAAAAGCGTGCAACAAGATCAGGATCAGCGGAGGGAAGATCGTGAAATAATTTCTCCCAAAGTGGGACAAGTATAAAATTCCCGCGCAGTTGCATACTGTCATGAGAGGTGCGGGGATGAATGTCACGGCGGCGGCGCTCCTCCTTGCGGGGAGCTTTTTTTTCAGCTTCGGGAAAGTCAAACAAAATGTTACGATCGGCGGGGAGGAGGTCGGCGGGATGTCCTATGCCGAGGCGGAAACCGCAATACGTGCACGTTTTTCGCGCGATTTACCCCCCGTGATCGTGCATGCGCCGTCGGGCGATCTTATCCTCAAAGAGGAGCTCTCCGTGAAGGACGACATCGCGCGGCTCGTCCGCAGGGCAAAAAGGGGGGAGACGCTCTCCGTTACCTATCGAAGGGAATGGGCGGATGCCGAACGTACGCTGTTTGCCCTCTGTGCCCGTAACGCACGGGAGGCAAAGGATGCCGAAATGTCCTTTTCCGCCGAGGGATTCCGCTACACGCACGAAGTCTTGGGGGTCATGTGCGACTATCAAGGCCTGCTTTCGGAGGTCCAGCGGGTCTTGCACGACGGAGGAGAGGTCAAGCTTGCCACGCGCCGCTATGCGCCCGCCGTCACCGAGGAAATGCTGCGCGCCCGCACCCGCGGGCTCTCCTCTTTTTGTACTTATTTCGACGGCTCCAACTCATCGCGGCGGCACAACATTGCCCTTGCCGCGTCCCGCATAGCGGGAACGGTGCTGGGACCCGGGGAAATCTTTTCTTTCAATGAGACCGTCGGAAAGCGCACCGAGGCGAACGGGTTCCGCACGGCGGCGGTGATCTTGGACGGCGAATTTGTGCCCGGCGTGGGCGGGGGAGTTTGCCAGACGAGCACCACCCTCTTCGGTGCGGCGCTCAGGGCGGGCATGGAGATCACGGAGAGCCGCGCGCACTCCCTTACGGTGGGATATGTCCCCCCCTCGCAGGACGCGATGGTCTCCGAGACAAGCGATCTTAAATTCCGCAACCCGTATCCCTTTCCCGTATATATTCTTGCCGAAATGGGGGAGGGAAGTGTCGGTTTCCGCTTTTTCGGGATGCCCGACGGCAAACGTTACTGTGTCGAGAGCCGGGTGCTCGAACGGGTCTCCCCCGAGCCGCCCGAGGAGACGGAGGGGGAGGAGGACGCCGTGCTGCGCGCCGAAAGGGAGGGCGTACGGAGCGAAAGCTATCTTGCGGTGTACGCCGCGGACGGTTCCCTGCTATCCCGCACGCGCATCCGCTGCGACCGCTATGCGCCCGTGCGCGGAAAAATCATGGTAAAACGGACCGATCGGGAGGAATTTCTTCCCGAGGAAACCGACCCGAACGAAAAAATATAAAAAATCCATGCAAAATCGGTTGATTTTTTGCGCCGCGTCCGCTATAATGGACAAGTGACTTTGGGCGTTCCTCTGCCGTAGCACCAGAGCATTGTGCAAAATCAAAAGCGGGAATGAACGTCTTTTCTAAGAAACGGAGGTAAAGTCCATGAAAGGTTTGATCGAAGCGATCGAGAAAGAAGGGCTCAAAGAGAATGTCCCTCAATTTAACGTAGGCGATACCGTCAAGGTCGGCTACCGCATCATCGAGGGCGGCAAGGAAAGGATCCAGAACTTTGAAGGCGTGGTCATCGCCAAGAAGCATGGCGGTATCCGCGAGACATTTACTGTCCGCCGTCTGTCTTTCGGCGTCGGCGTGGAGCGCTGCTTCCCGCTGCATTCCCCGAAAGTCGCATACGTCACCGTGGTGCGCGCGGGCAAGGTGAGAAGGGCAAAGCTCTATTACCTCAGAGGCCGCACCGGCAAGGCTGCAAAGATCAAGGAACTGAAATAACGAAAAAAAGAGCGCTCGAAAGGAAGCGCTCTTTTTTTACGCAAAAGCGGTTGCCGTCGGGCCGCGGCTGCGAAGCAGCGGCGAAAGCGCTCTCTTTTTGGGGAAAGCGAAGCAAACTTTTTTCGAAAAAACCCGTGAAAATCGTTTACAATTACGGGCTTTTCGGTTAGAATAATATCCGACGATATAATAAGGAAACGATCGTATGAAGAAAACTAACATTTGGAACAGAATGTCGGGTTGGCTCCGCGCCTTCCTCATTCTTGCACTCGTCTTTCTCGTCCTTGGGCTCGGAACGCTCGGTTCCGTAACTTCCACGGGCGACGCCTGCGCCCTCGCCTACCAGCAGGACGACAAGGGGAATTACGTCGGCATCGTGCTCAACGTCAATGCGCCCGACGAGGGTCACGGCGAAGAGGGACACGTTCACCGCGATCTCTATGTCAAAGAGGTCTATCTCAATCTCGGCGGCATTTACACGGAGCTCGGCGAAACCGTCACGCTTCGGATCGCGCGCGCAACGACCGCAGAGAGCTCGTGGTATAATTATGCGGAAGTCCAATTCGCAAATCTGTACGAAAAAGTGGAAGAGGGGAAAAACTCCGTAAATCCCATTACCGATTCCCTCTATAATTGGGTGAAATACGAGGTCACCACGCCCGACGGTTGGAGCGTTTCCACCTATTCTTACTACAAAATTTCGGTGACAACGCCCGATTCCGCCGTGCTCTTGAACGAGGTCGTGTTTGTGGCAAACGATCGGGATATGTCTGCGGAAGGCGAGCATAAGCCCGTCATCCTCAACACCGCCCTGTACCGTCAGGCGACGGGGAGCGGCTCCGTTCTTCCTTTCGGCGATGAAGCGGAAGCGATCATCGACAGTCCCTGCATCCCCAATCTCGCCCAAAGCTCCTTTTTCCGCTTTGGACAGGAAGAAGTTTGGTCGATGATGACGATCTCCGAGATGCGGCAGGGGAAAACTTACACGGGCGGCGGTATCTATCATATCGATTCCGTGTATAATACCTTGGGCAACGATCTCCTTGCTTTCGGAACTTTGATCGGCGGGATGAGCCCCTTCGGACTTCGTCTGATGCCCTTCCTCGCCTCCTTCGGCGTGTTGGTGTTTGGCTATCTGTTTGTGAAACTGATCGCGAACAGCGAAAAAGCAGGGTTTATCTTCGCGCTGCTCTATGCCCTTTGCGGCATGAGCATGAGCCTCGGACATCTCGGAACGCCCCTTATGATCGGGCTCTTCTTCTTTGTCGCGGCACTGTACTTTACCACGAAATTCTTTTTGGAGGGGCTCAAAGAGGCCGGGTTTGTTTCGGCGATCCCCGTTATGCTTGCCGGGCTCTTTGCGGCGGCTTCCATTTGCGTGAACGGCGCGTTCATCATCCCCGTCCTCGGGCTTGTGGCGCTGTTTACGGCGGGACTTGTCCGCCAGGTGCGCACGACCCGCGCCGCTCTCGATCTCGCGATCGAGGAGGTGGAAGCGGACGAAAATGCGGGCGGGACCCCGCATACGGAGGCGGGGACTTCCGAACCTCGGAAGAAACTTGCCGCTGCGCTCGCCGCCCACCGCTTCAAGGGAAGCGCGGCGGGATGTTCTTTCTTTGCCTGCCTCATCATGGGGACTTTCCTCATTTCCGTGCTGGCAGTGCTTCCCATGTACTTCCCGTATGTGAAGGTTCTCGACAATCCCGCCAATCCGTCCCGGAACATCTTCTATTTCATCTGGAAAGCGTTCAGCGGCGGATTTGTCGGCCAAAATTATCTTGCTCTGTCCCAATCCGCATGGGACCCGTTCTACCTTCTCTTCAAAGGAACAGGCGAAACGTTTGCGGTGACCGCAACAGGTTCGCTGATCGCCATCGGCGCGCTTCTGTCGGGCGTGATCGGCGCCGTGCTGGCCATTTTGCTTCTCATGAGCAAGCTTGACGACGAATCGTTCAAAAAAGAACTCACCTTCCTGCTCATTCCCGTCGTCGGTCTTGTGCTGGGTCTTGTGACCGCTACGTTTGCGGGCGGCTCGCTTGCCTTCCAGCTGCTTGCCTATCTCTGCCTCTTTGCGATCGCCGCAAAAGCAGCGTCCGAAGAGAATGAGAAATACGCAAAGACGATCAAAGGGCTCTCTATCTTCTGTTTGTTCGCGCTTGCGGTGTGCTTCGGGCTCTTCTCTGTGTTTACGTTCTCCATTCCCACCTCGGGATTCTTATCGGGGCTTTGGGCATAATCCCGCGGCTTGCGGGCAGATCGTACGAAGGATGGAAAGATGATCGCGAAAATTATCTGCTATGCATTGGCGGGATTGGACGGCATTCCCGTGGAAGTGGAAACCGACGTCAACAAGGGCGTGCCCAGCTACGATATGGTGGGCTTGCCCGACACCGCCGTCAAGGAGTCGAAGGAACGCGTGCGTTCCGCGCTGAAAAACAGCGGACTTCTGTTTCCCATGAACCGTATCACGATCAACTTTGCACCGGCAGACCTGAAAAAGGAGGGCGCCGCCTTTGATCTCGCCATCGCGATCAGTTTGCTCAAAGCAAGCGAACAGCTCATTGGCGCCGATGTTTCGGAAACCGTCTTTTTGGGAGAGCTCGCCTTAAACGGCGACCTGCGTCCCATCAGCGGGCTTCTGCCGATTCTGATCTCCGCAAAAGGCCACGGATTCAAACGGTTCGTTATTCCGGCCGCCAACGCAAAGGAAGCTCGTTTTTTGGGCGGCGCGGAAATATATCCAGCGGCGACTTTGCTCGACGTTGTGCAACACTTGATCGGTCTGGCGCCCATCGAACCGCTGGAAACGGCGGAATTTACCGCCGGAAAGTGGCAGGGGTATTCCTCCGATCTCAAATATGTAAAAGGACAGCCCATGGCACGGCGGGCGATCGAGATCGCCGTTGCAGGCGGGCACAACCTCCTCATGATCGGGCCGCCCGGGACGGGGAAAACCATGCTTGCGCGCTGTCTCCCCACCATTATGCCCGATCTTTCGTTCGAGGAGGCGTTGGAGATCACCAAGATCCACTCCGTTGCGGGTATTTTGGGAGAGGAGGGGATCGTCACGGAACGGCCCTTCCGGACGCCGCACCATACGGCGACCACGGTCTCCATGTGCGGCGGCGGGAACCGGGCCGTACACCCCGGAGAGATCTCTCTGGCGCACGGCGGCGTTCTCTTTTTGGACGAATTGCCCGAGTATAAGCGGTCGACGCTCGAAGCGCTCCGCCAGCCCCTGGAAGACGGCAAGATAACCGTTTCCCGTGCGGGCGGCACCTTTACCTATCCCTCCCGTTTTATGCTCTGCGCGAGCATGAATCCCTGCCCCTGCGGCAACTATGGCTCGGCGAATCTCGTATGCACCTGCACGCCCGCCGAAATAAGGCGTTACCGGAAAAAGATCTCGGGCCCCCTGCTTGACAGGATCGATCTGCAAGTTGAGGTGGACAACATCTCCTATGACGAACTCACTTCGGGAGAAAAACAGGAGGGGTCGCAAGCGGTCAAAGAACGCGTAAATCTCGCGCGGAAAGTTCAACGCAACCGTTTCTCGGACCGATCGCTCAATACCAATGCGGAGATGGGGGAACGGGAGATCGAAACGTTTTGTCATTTGAGCGCCGAGAGCGAAAACATTTTGCGCAGCGCGTTCGAACGCATGAGGCTTTCCGCACGTGCAAGAGCGCGCATCATCAAGGTCGCCCGCACCATCGCCGATCTTGACGGATGCGAAAATATTCAACCGAAGCATGTTTTTGAGGCGGTTTCTTATCGTCTCGAAGAGAAGTTCTGATGACGAAATATACCAAAGAAGAGGAGGCGCTCATCTGGCTGTGCGCCTGTGCCGACCTCGAACCGCGGGAGAGGGTGGTGTTGCTCCGCGCAGCGGCGTCGCCGGAGATGCTCTTCGAACGGTTTGAGTCGTTCTATGAAAAAACTTTTTCCGCGCCGTTGAAGGGCGGTTTCGGAGATTTTGAGGTGCGAAAGCGGCAACTGTCCGGCTTTCTTGCGGAAGCGGATGAAAAGGGATATTTTGCGGTCACTGTTTTAAGCCGCGATTATCCCGAAGGCTTAAAGGCTGCTTTTCCGCCTCTTGTCTTATTCGGCGCGGGGAAGAGAGAGCTGCTCGGCGAAGAACTGTTTTGCATTGTCGGCTCCCGCATTACGCCGCCATGGGCGGAAAAGCTCGGCATGAACATTGCGGAAACGCTCTCACGGAGGTTTACGGTCGTCACGGGCCTTGCCGAGGGCGGCGATCTGGCCGCGATCCGCGGGGCGCTCCCCGGCGGAAAGCTCATCAGCGTTCTCCCCTGCGGGCTCGACGAGTGCTATCCCGCCGCACATTTCTCGGTCAAAGAGGAGATCAGGCGGTCGGGGCTGCTTTTGAGCGAATATCCCTTCCGTGAAAAGACGAAGAAGTACTCCTTCCATGCGCGCAACCGCATCTTGGCGGGCCTTTGCAAGGGCGTGCTCGTGATCTCGGCGGGGGAAAAGAGCGGCGCGCTCATCACTGCAAATACGGCGCTCGAATACGGGAGAGATGTGTTTGCCATCCCCTATAACCCGGGCATTTCGCAGGGCGCGGGGTGCAATGAGCTTTTGAAAAAGGGCGCCTATGTTTGTACTTGCGCGCAGGATGTCTTTGATTGTTACGGCATCTTACCGCAGGAGGAAAGGGCAGTTTCCCTGACTTCCGAGGAAGAAAGATTATATCAAATTCTGCATACGGAGGGAGAAATGCATGCCGCAGTCCTCGCAGACCGCGCAGGGCTGCCGATCTCCGAAATCGCAGCCGTGCTCTCCTCCCTCGAACTCAAAGGGCTCGCCGTAAAGACGGGCGGAAACAGATACAGTTGCGTGAAATAAGGAAATCCGAGAGGTAAAATATGGATCTTATCATCGTAGAATCGCCGAGTAAGGCAAAAACAATTTCAAAATATCTGAAAGGGAAATATCGTGTGGACGCCTCGGGCGGACATATCCGCGATCTGCCGCAGAAAAAGCTCGGCGTTTCCGTCGCGCAGAACTTCGAACCGCAGTATGTCACCTCCCCCGGGAAAGAGGAGACCATCAAGCGTCTCTCCGAGGAGGCCAAAAAAGCGGGAAAAGTTTACCTTGCGACCGACCCCGACCGCGAGGGTGAGGCGATCTCGTGGCATCTTCAAACCGTGCTTGGCCTCGACGCGGAGAAGGAAAACCGCATCGAGTTTAATGAAATTTCACCCAAAGCGGTACAGCGGGCGCTCGAACATCCCCGCAAGATCGATTACAATCTTGTGGATGCCCAGCAGGCGCGCCGCGTTTTGGACAGGCTTGTGGGCTATAAACTCTCGCCTCTTCTCAACAATAAGATACAGAACGGGCTTTCGGCGGGCAGAGTGCAGTCGGTCGCCCTACGTCTTGTCGTGGACAGAGAGCGCGAGATACAGGCGTTCAAACCGGAAGAATATTGGACGATCACCGTCGAGCTTCAAGATGCAGACAAAAAATTTTCTTCCTTTAAGTCTTTTCTCGAAAAGCAGGGGGGAAAGAAACTGCGGGTCACCTCCAAGGAGCAGGCAGACGCCGTGCTTACCGCGATCAGAAGCGGAACATATTCCGTTTCGGCGGTCAAAAAATCGGTGACCAAATCGCATGCACCCGCCCCGTTCACCACAAGCACTTTGCAGCAGGATGCCTCCAACAAGCTCGGCATGACCGCTCCCGAAACAATGCTCATGGCGCAGCATCTCTATGAGGGGATCGATGTAGAAGGAGAGGGGCATATCGCCTTTGTCACCTATATTCGTACCGACTCCACCCGCATTTCCTCCGACGCGCAGGCGGCCGCGCTCGGGTATATCGCAGAAAAATACGGCAAGGAGTACTGCCCCGCAAAGCCGAACTTTTACGCCTCCAAAAAGGGGGCGCAGGATGCGCACGAGGCGATACGTCCCATTGACCTCAATCTCACGCCCGAGCTCGCAAAGAAGATGCTCGACCGCAAGCACTTTAACGTTTATAAGCTCATCTATGAGCGCTTTATCGCCTCCCAAATGGCGGAAGCGCAGTACGATTCCATGCAAATCGAAATCGAAAACGGCGGCTATGGGCTGCGTGCAAGCGGCAAAGCGCTCCGGTTTGCGGGCTATACTGCCGTCTATCAGGACTATAAAAAAGACGATGATGAGGAAACGAGCCCCCTTCTGCCTCCGCTCAAAGAGGGAGACCGTCTCGTTTCGCTCAAAGACAATGCGGAGCAAAAATTCACCAAACCGCCCGTCCGCTATACCGACGCCTCCCTCGTCAAGGCGATGGAGGACAAGGGGATCGGCCGTCCCTCTACCTATGCCTCCATTATTTCCGTACTCAACAAGCGGAAATATGTCACCAAGGAAAGCAAGTATATGCTGCCGACCGAGGTCGCATACCGTATCACCGATATGCTTGTAAAATACTTTACCGACGTAATGGACGTGGGCTTTACCGCCGACATGGAGGAAAAGCTCGATGAAATTGAGGAAGGCGGCAAGGATTGGCATTCCATCATCGCCGCATTCTACCCTCCTTTTGAAGAAAAGTTGCGCTTTGCGAGCTCGGACGGGGACGAGATCACCGAGATCCTCTGCGAAAAATGCGGCCGTCCCATGGTGCGCAAGAACGGCAAATACGGCAAATATCTTGCATGTACGGGCTATCCCGCCTGCTCCAACATCATCAGCGAAGGGGAGGTGGAAACGACCGACACCCCCTGTCCCAAGTGCGGGGCGATGATGACGATCAAGACGGGAAGATACGGCAAATTCCTTGCCTGCCCCAACTATCCCGCATGCAAGTCCACTCTCCCTTACGAGGAGGAAAAGAAGGAGACCGTTTATGAGGGCATCTGTCCCGATTGCGGTAAGCCCACCAAGCGGCTTTTGTCCCGTACGGGGAAGCCTTACTACGGTTGCAGCGGATACCCCGCCTGCAAGTTTATGAGCTGGGACATCCCCACCGGACAGAAATGCCCCGTGTGCGGCAGCGCGCTCGTCTCCACGCCCAAGGGTGCGGTGAAGTGTTCGAACCGCGAATGCTCTTATAAGCCCGAAAAGCCCGCAAAGGCCGCGAAACGCTCCTCTGCAAAAAAAGAGAAGGCGGAGAAAGCGTGAAGATCATAGGCGCGGGGCTTGCGGGCAGCGAAGCAGCGTATTTTTTGGGCAGCCGCGGCGTGGACGTGGAACTTATCGAGATGAAGCCCAAGAAATTCACGCCGGCCCACGAGAGTGAAAACTTTGCGGAGCTTGTCTGCTCCAATTCCTTAAAGAGCGATGACGTCTATGGCAATGCTTGCGGTCTTTTGAAAGAGGAGCTGCGGCGTTTGGGCTCGCTCACCATGCGGGCGGCGGAGATCTCCCGCGTGCCTGCGGGCGGCGCGCTCGCCGTCGACCGCGAGAAATTTTCGGCATATGTTACCGAAAACATCCGCGCATGCAAGCACATTACGGTCACATGCGGGGAAGTATGCACCTTGCCGCAGACGGGGATCGTCGCAACCGGTCCGCTCACTTCGGACGCCCTCATGCAGGACATTGGGGAAACGTTCGGCTCCCAGCACTTTTTCGATGCCTCCGCGCCCATTGTCTCGGCGGAGAGCATCGACATGGCGCAGACCTTTACCGCCGACCGTTACGGGAACGGAACGGGGGACTATCTCAACTGTCCGCTCACCAAGGAGGAATACGAGCTCTTTGTGCGGGAATTGCTCGGCGCGGAGCGCGCAAAATTGCATTCGTTTGAAAAAAATGAGATCTTCGAGGGATGTATGCCCGTCGAAGTGATGGCGGCGCGGGGCAAGGATACCCTGCGCTTCGGCACATTTAAGCCCGTGGGGCTTTTTGACGGCGCAGGCAATCGTCCGTACGCAGTTTTGCAGCTCCGCAAGGAAAATGCCGAGGGCACAATGTACGGTCTCGTCGGCTGCCAGACCAACCTCAAATTCGGGGAGCAGAAGCGGGTCTTTTCGCTCATTCCCGCCCTTCGCAACGCAGAGTTCTTGCGCTACGGTGTCATGCATCGCAATTCCTATCTTCGCGGGCCCGATGTCTTGAATGCCGATTTTTCCGTCAAAACGCGGCGCGGGCTGTATTTTGCGGGGCAGATCACGGGCGTGGAGGGATATGTGGAGAGCGCAGCGTCGGGGCTGCTCGCCGCCATCCACGTTTGGAATGCGCTGAACGGAAGGGAACCGTATATACCCGAGGATACGTCGGTTTGCGGCGCCCTCTCCCGCTACATCGCCACGCCGAATCGGCATTTCGAGCCCATGAACGCAAATTACGGCATTTTGCGGCCCCTCGACGTGCGCGACAAAAGGGAAAAACGCCGCCAAATGGCCGAGCGCGCCCTCGCCGAGATCGAAAATTTTAAGGTCTATTCGCAAGTTTGAATCCCGCTATCCGTTTTACGGACGCAAAAACGGGGTATATATAGAAAAATTCCCTGCGCTTTTGGGCGCGCCAAGAAGGAGAACCATATGGAATTTAGAGGAACCACGATTTGCGCCGTCAAAAAGGACGGCGTAACCGCGATCGCGGGCGACGGACAGGTCACCATGGGTGAGAGCGTCGTCTTCAAAAACAGCGCCATCAAAGTGCGCAGGATCTACGGAGACAAGGTCATTTTGGGCTTTGCGGGAAGCGTCACCGACGCGTTCTCCCTCTCCGAGCGTTTTGAGGGCATGCTCAATAAGTTTGCGGGCAACCTCATGCGCTCGGCGGTGGAGCTGGCCGATCTTTGGCGGTCGGACAAGATCGGCAGAAAACTCGACGCAATGATGATCACTGCGGACAAGGACACCCTGCTCATTCTCTCGGGCACGGGGGAGGTCATTGAGCCCGACGAGGGCATCTGTGCCATCGGCAGCGGCGGGAATTACGCCCTCGCGGCGGCTCGCGCCCTTGCTCAGAATACCGACTTTTCCGCTGAGGAGATCGCGCGCAAGTCGCTGAAAATCGCAAGCGAAATTTGCGTTTTCACCAACGATCACATTATTTGCGAATGCGTTTGACCGCATAGGGAGGATTTATGGATTTATCACCCAAACAAATCGTAAACGAACTCAATAAGCACATCATCGGGCAGGATGAAGCCAAAAAAGCGGTCGCCATCGCTCTCCGCAACCGCTATCGCAGAGCGCAGCTTTCCCCCGAACTGAGGGAGGAGATCACTCCCAAAAATATCATCATGAAGGGTCCTACGGGCGTAGGCAAGACGGAGATCGCACGCCGCCTTGCAAAGCTCGTCAAAGCTCCCTTCATCAAAGTGGAAGCCACCAAATATACCGAAGTCGGCTATGTCGGCAAGGATGTCGAAGGCATGGTCCGCGATTTGGTGGAATGCTCTTTCCGTCTTGTCAAGGACGAAAAGACAGCCGAAGTTTCCGTAAAGGCCACGGCCGTTGCGGAGACCAAAATGGTAAAACTCCTTGCCGAACTCAAAAAAGCGGACAGGGGAGAGACCCCGCACGAAATTTTTGAGACGAATCTCCTCGAATCTTTGCGCAAGGGCGTGTTCGACAATCTTGTCATCGAAACGGAGATCAAGGACGAACCCAAGAACATGGAACTCATTCCGGGCGGCGCTGCGATCAACCTCGGCTCGATCTTCGGCGAAATGCTTCCCCAACGCAAGAAGAGGCGCAAGATCACCGTCAAAGAGGCGATGAAGTTCTTCATCGCAGAGGAGAGCGACAAACTCATCGACGACGACGCGGTCAAAGAAGAGGCTTTGAGAAGAGCCGAAAACGACGGCATCATCTTTATTGACGAAATCGACAAAATTGCGGGCAAAGAAAACACCTCGGGTGCGGACGTCTCGCGCGAGGGCGTACAGCGGGACATTCTTCCCATTGTAGAGGGAAGCACCGTCATGACGAAGTACGGTCCTGTCAAGACCGACTATATGCTCTTCATTGCCGCGGGCGCTTTCCACGTCGCGCGGGTGGAGGACCTCATTCCCGAGCTTCAAGGAAGGTTCCCCGTCTCGGTGGAACTTGCCTCTCTCACCAAGGAGGACTTCGTCAATATCCTGACGAACACCGAGCATTCGCTCACCCAACAGTATGCGGTGCTGCTTGCCGTTGATAACATCGATCTGAAATTTACGCCCGACGCGATCGAAGCGATCGCCGAAATTTCCGAGGAAATCAATCTCACGAGCGAGGACATTGGCGCGCGCAGATTGCATACCGTCATGGAGTACCTCTTGGAGGACATTTCTTTCAACGCGGGCGGCGGCGATTATCCCGTCGTCTCCGTGGAGATCAACCGCGCCTACGTCGAGGAACACCTGAGTAAGATCACAAAGGACAGAGATTTGAAGAAATACGTGCTCTGAAATTCACGAAAAATCTTTTGCCTTGCAAAATCTTTTTCCGTGAGGAAACAATCCTCTATGCCTTAACTTGCTTGTCCTCTCGTTCGTTTCATCGGACAAGAAGGCAAAAGGTTTTGCCAAATTGAGGCGCGCAGCGAAGAAGCGTGGTTCTTCTCGCGCAGAGATTTCATTGTTATTTCGACCGCCCGCACGTTCTATTCGTCGAAGGGCGGCACGAGCCGTTAGGCGAAGTACCGAAGCGAATGCCTTTCTATACTGTCATTTCGACCAAGGGAGCAAAAAGCGACCGCGTGGCGACGTGGTAGAGATGTCTCCACTTCGGTCGACATGACAATTTAGAAACTTCACGTGGGCGACATAAGCATTTTTAATTTGTCATTTCGACCAAGCCGCGTTAGCGGCGCGCGGAGAAATCTCACATTATTAGGACTTCCGAAAAAAGATTGCGAAGCAAGATTTTTTGGAAAGAGGTGGAGCATTTCAATTCTGCTCAACAGCCCGGTGGGCTGTGAGCTGCAATGCGACAGCCGAGCCGGTAGCGAGGCGGAGTGCGGCGGGCACCACCGCCGCACCGCCGC
>CANRPN010000018.1 GCA_947632505.1 uncultured Clostridia bacterium
GTTCAAGTATGAGATCAGGTACGAGGAACATTCCGTGGAATACTTCGATTCCGAGGGGAAAGAGATTTCCCTCTACGGCCAGCTCTGCGCGCCAAAGGACGAGGGGAAATATCCGGCCGTCATTCTGAGCCACGGCTTCAACGGGCACTACACCGACTTCCCCACCGAATGCAGGGCGTTTGCCGAGCGCGGGTATGTGTGCTATGCGTTCGATTTTTGCGGCGCGCAGGCGGGCGGAGCGAGCAAGGGCAGGACGGCCGCCGACTATACTCCTTTCACGATGAAAGAGGATCTTCGCGCGGCGATCGCCAACCTCAAACGGCTTCCGAATGTGGACCGTTCGCAGATCTTCCTCTTCGGCGGAAGCCAGGGCGGGTTTGTGACGGCGCTCACCGCCGCGGACGAGGACATCAAAGATGAGATCGCAGGCATTGCCATGTATTTCCCCGCGCTCAACATCCCCGACGATTGGCGGGGCAAGCCCGCAGAGAACACGCCGCTCATGGGCTACTCCATCGGCGCAAAGTTCATCGAATCGGTACAGCCGCTCGATCCCTTTCCCGTGATCGGAAATTTCGAAAAGGATGTCTGCATCGTCTGGGGAGACAAGGATGCGCTCGTCGCCCGCAAATATATCGACAATGCGGTGGCGGCATACGGGGAAGAGCGGGTCGACCTTACGATCATCCCCGGTGCGGGACACGGGTTCGGCGGTTCTGCGCTCGAAACGGCAGTCCGAAAGGTGCTCGCCTTCTTGGAAGCGCATACCTACGAAGTTCAATAGGAGCGCCGAAACGCGAACAGAATGTTTTTGCGCGATCAAGGAGCCGCCGCGGACAGTTTTGTCCGCGGCGGCTCCTTTCCGTTCTTCTATTCCTCTGTTCGGTATTTAAGCGCATAAACCGCCTTGGGCGCACCCTTCACGGCTTTGAGCGGTCTGCCGCGCCCCGATGTGGCGTCGATCGGCACATCCTCGGTGGAAATTTCGAGCATACCGTCCTCGGTTTCGACTGCGAGCATGTAGGGCACCGTGACATAGTCGGCAAAGAGGATCTTCTCCCCCTCTTTGAGCGCCGCAATGCGCACTCCCTTGCAATTCCGGTTCAGGGGATCGATCTGCGCCGTAATGACCCGCTTGAACCGTCCGCCCGAGATCGCCGTTACGATCTCGCCCTCGCCGTCGATCTGCGAGGCGAAGATCACGCGGTCGCCCTCTCTGACGTTCATGCCGCGCACGCCGCCCGCAATGCGGCCCTGCGTGGGAATATCATCCTTCTTCGCGTTGAGGCACATGCCCGCCTCGGTGACGAAGAATACCGTCTCGCCCTCGTCGGAGAGATCGGTCTGCACACAGATGACCTCGTCCTTTTCGGCAAGTTTGATTGCCTGAAAGGCATTCTTCGCAAGGAAATATTCGCTCCATGCCGTCTTTTTGAGCATTCCCTTGGCCGTGACGAACAGAAGCTCGCCCTCCTGCTTGGCCGCGGGGAACACTGCAACGGGTCTCTCCCCCTTCTGCGCCTCCTCGGCAAGGTCGGAAAGCGCGACGCCCGCGTCCGAGAACTTGCAGGCGCAATCTCCCGCCATGATGCGGTAACAGTTGCCGAAATCGGTAAAGACAAAGGCGTCCTCGTCGGAGAGGATCTCGACGGACTGTTCCAAAAGTCCGCTCGGACGGGTCTTGTCGGTGACCGTCTTGTTCGAAGCGGAGAAATTCTTCTCGCTCACGCATTTGAGCGTCCCCTTCCCCGAGATGCCGAGAATGCTTTTGACGCCCGGCTCGCGGATGTCGGTCCGCTCGGCCTCGGCTTCCTTTTCGTCGAACACGAGGGTGGATCTGCGCGGCGTCTTGTATTTTTTCTTGATTTCGAGGATCTCCTCTTTCACGACGTCGAGCTGCAATTTTTGGCTGCCGACGATCGCCGTGAGCTTTTTAATGAGCTCTTTGAGCTGCTTTAATTCCTCTTCGAGCTTGAATACTTCGAGCTTGGTGAGCCGCGCGAGCCTTAAATCGAGAATGGCCTGCGCCTGCCGCTCGGAGAGATCGAAACGCTTGCGCAGTTTGTCGCGCGCATCGGCGGTGGAGTCGGCGTTCTTGATGATTTTGATCACTTCGTCGATGTTGCGTACGGCGATGATGAGCCCCTCTAAGATGTGGCAGCGCTCCTTGGCCTGTGCGAGGTCGAATTTCGTGCGGCGGAGCACCACTTCGCGCTGATAATTGACATAGTAGCGGATGATCTCCATGAGCCCCATTTGGAGGGGCTTCCCGCCTGCGATCGCGACCATGTTCATGCCGAAGGTCGTTTCGAGGTCGGTGTACTTGTACAGCACTTTGAGAATGGCGGGAATGTCCGCATCCCCCTTCACCTCGATGACGGCGCGCATACCGCCGCGATCGCTCTCGTCGGTCACGCGGGTGACGGAGGCAAGCTGCTCCTTCTTCTCTTCCCTCAGTTCGGCAATGCGCCGCAGCAAATTCGCCTTGTTTACCTGGTAGGGAAGCTCGGTGATGACGATCAGTTTCCGGTCGCCCTCCCCCGCCTCTACGCGGATGCGGGCGCGCAAAGTGATCTTGCCCTTCCCCGTGCGGTACGCCTCGTTGAGCTCGCCCGCGATGATGTAGCCCCCCGTGGGAAAATCGGGGGCGGGGATGTATTTGAGCATTTCGTTCAATTTAATGGAGGGCTTGTCGATGTATGCGACAACGCCGTCGATCGCCTCTCCCAAATTGTGCGGAGGGATGTTGGTGGCAAGCCCCACGGCGATGCCCGACGCGCCGTTGACGAGCAGGTTGGGGAACCGCCCCGGGAGCATGTCGGGTTCCTTCAAAGAATCATCGAAGTTGAGCGAAAAACTGACTGTGTTCTTGTCGAGATCGCGCAAAAGTTCGAGCGCAAGGGGTTCGAGGCGGGCCTCGGTGTAGCGCATTGCCGCCGCAGGGTCGCCGTCCACCGAGCCGAAATTGCCGTGCCCGTTGACAAGCGTCCTGCCCATGTTGAAGTCCTGCGCCATCCGAACCATGGCATCGTAGACGGAGCTGTCGCCGTGGGGATGATATTTGCCCATGCAGTCGCCGACGATACGCGCCGACTTCTTGTGCGGCTTATCGGGCATGAGCCCCATTTCGTACATCGTATAGAGGATCCTGCGCTGAACGGGCTTCAAGCCGTCCTCCACGCGGGGAAGGGCGCGGTCCATGATGACAAATTCCGCATACGGGAGCATGCTCTGCGGCAGGACCTCTTCCAGCGGGGTGATATACAGATTCCCCTGCGGCTTTTCGGGCGCTTCATGCTTCTTCATCGGCGTTCTCCTTCTTTCCCTATGACTTTATCCATAAAGGAATCTACTTTGTTGAAATTGGCATTGCGGTTGAGAAATTCCTTTCTCCCCTCCACCCGGTCGCCCATGAGCGTGGTGATCATATTTTCCGCCGCCACGGCGTCCTCGATCGTCACCTGCGTCAGATTGCGGCGGGCGGGATCCATGGTCGTCGTCCAAAGCTGTTCGGCGCTCATTTCTCCCAGCCCCTTATAGCGCTGGATGAGGTAGCCTTTGCCTACTTTTTCGATCTTCTCCTGCAACTCGTTGTCGTCATAGGCGTATTCCTCAATCGAACTGTTCTGCTTGTAAACTTTGTAGAGCGGGGGCATGCCGATGTAAACATGGCCCGCATTGACGAGCTCACGCATATAGCGGAAGAAAAAGGTGAGCAGGATGCAGCGGATGTGAAAGCCGTCCTGGTCGGCATCCGAAAGGATGATGACCTTATGATAGTTGAGCTTATCGAGATTGAACTCATTCCCGAGCCCTGCGCCGAGCGCGGAGATGATCGTGCGGATCTCCTCGTTTGCAAGCACTTGGTCGAGCCGCTTCTTTTCCACATTCAACGGCTTGCCGCGGAGGGGCAAAATGGATTGGTATTGACGCACCCGCGCCTGTTTTGCCGTGCCGCCCGCGGAATCTCCCTCTACGATGAACAGCTCGTTGAGCTCGGGTTTTTTCCCCGAGCAGGCCGCGAGCTTGCCGACGAGCATCAAAGAATCGATGCTGTTCTTGGCCCGCGCCGTATCCTTGGCCTGCCGCGCCGCAAGCCGTACCCGCGCCGCACCCTGTGCCTTTTTGAGGATCTCGTCGAAGGTCTTTTTGTACCCGTTCTGCCCCGCAAGGGAACGCAGCCCCTCGACGACCGCACTCTCGACGGGCGTCTTGGCCTCGGGGTTTCCGAGCTTGGTCTTGGTCTGCCCTTCGAACTGCACGTTCTTCATCTTGATGGAGAGTACCGCCGTGAGCCCCTCGCGGAAGTCGTCCCCGAGGAAGTTCTGGTCCTTCTCTTTGAGCGCCTTCATCTCGCGGGCATAGTCGTTGAGCATTCTCGTGATGCCCGTCCGGAAGCCGATCTCGTGGAAACCGCCCTCGGGTGTGGGGATGTTGTTGACGAACGAAAACAGGTTTTCGGTATATTCCGAGGTGTGCTGGATGGCATATTCGATGATGATGCCGTCCTTCTCCGTCTTATAATAGAGGGGTTTGGAATAGAGGGCGGCCTTGCCTTCGTTCAAAGATTTGACAAAATCGGAGACGCCGCCGTCATAGTGAAACTCGACGCTGTACGGAGTGGTGGCGCCCGCGAGGTCGAGCTGCTCTGTCTCCTCACCCTCCTCCGCCGCCTTAAAGTCGTTCATGGAGATGCGCTCATCGGTGAGTTTGATGGTCAGCCCCTTATTGAGAAAAGCCAGCTCATTGAGGCGGGAAGAGACGGTGGAAAGCTGGAAATCCACCGTATTGAAAACGGAATCGTCCGGCATGAAATGCACAAACGTACCGTGTTTTTTGGTCTTTTTCTTGGTATCGGCAAGGGGTGCGACGGGCACGCCGGATTCCACCTTTTTCTTGTTGACGTCGTAGGCGGAACGAAATTCCATCGCATAGGTCGTGCCGTTCTTGTAGACCTCGACCTTCAACCACTTGGAAAGAGCGTTCGTAACGGAAGCGCCCACGCCGTGCAGACCGCCCGAAAAGGAATAGTTGTGCTCGTCGAACTTGCCGCCCGCATGCAGCTGGGTGAATACGACCTGTACGCCCGAGACCTTCATCTTCGGATGGATGTCGGTGGGGATGCCTCTGCCGTTGTCCTCGACGGAAGCGCTGCCGTCCTTGTGCAAGATCACCTCGATCCTGTCCGCATAGCCGTTGGCCGCTTCGTCAATGGAGTTGTCCACGATCTCCCAGAGGATGTGGTGAAGCCCCTTTACCCCCGTGGAACCGATGTACATGCCGGGGCGCAGACGCACCGCCTCCAAGCCTTCGAGAACGGTGATGTCACTTGCGCCATAGTTGTTTTCTGCCATAGGTACCTCGAAATATGGTTATCTTTCAAGGGGATTATACCACATTTTGCGTGTTTAAGCAAATATTTTCCGCTATAATATGACATTTTTCGGCGGAAGCGCTTTTCTGCGCCGCATTTTGCGCGGCGCAAAATGCGGCGCAGAAAAGCTCCCGAAAATTTCGAAATTTTTTCCCGCTGCGCTATTGACTTATTCTGACAAAATCGTTATAATAGGAACAGCGGCGGAACGGCGTGCCTTTTCCGTTGCCGAAAAAAACCGAAAATTTATATGTTTATGGAGGAATAACCAGAAATGACCAAGATGACGATCGACGGTAATACCGCCGCTTCCCATGTCGCCTATGCGTTCTCGGAAGTAGCAGCCATCTACCCCATCACCCCCTCCTCGCCCATGGCGGAATCCGCCGATGAGTGGGCAACACAGGGCAGAGTGAACATGTGGGGACAGAAGCTCCGCATCACCGAGATGCAGTCCGAAGGCGGCGCCGCGGGCGCCGTGCACGGCTCTCTCGCAGCCGGCGCGCTCACCACCACCTATACCGCATCGCAGGGGCTCCTTCTCATGATCCCCAACATGTACAAGATCTCGGGCGAACTTCTGCCCATGGTGATGCATGTTTCGGCGCGTGCCCTCGCTGCCCATTCGCTCAACATCTTCGGCGATCATTCGGACGTAATGGCTTGCCGCCAGACCGGATTTGCCATGCTCGCAAGCTGCTCCGTGCAGGAAGTCATGGACCTCGCCACCGTTGCGCACCTTTCCACCCTCCGTTCCCGCGTGCCCTTCCTCTCCTTCTTCGACGGTTTCCGCACCTCCCATGAAGTGAGCAAGATCGACGCCATTGACTATGACGAGCTCAAAGCCCTCTTCGACAAGAAGGGCCTTGCAAAGGACGTTGCGGAATTTAAGGCGCGCGCCCTCAACCCCGAACATCCCGTGCAGCGCGGCACCGCGCAGAACGGCGATACCTACTTCCAGAACCGCGAGACCGCAAACAGCTACTATGCGGCCGTTCCCGCGATCGTGCAGGAGATGATGGACGAGGTCTCCGCCCTCACAGGCAGACCCTATCACCTCTTCGACTATGTGGGCGCTCCCGATGCGGAGGAAGTCGTCGTCATCATGGGCTCCGGCGCAGAGACCGTGGAAGAGAGCATCAACAAGCTCAACGCACAGGGCAAGAAATACGGCCTCATCAAGGTCCGCCTCTACCGTCCCTTCGTCGCGGACGCCTTTGTTGCGGCGATCCCCAAGACCTGCAAGAAGATGGCCGTCCTCGACCGTACCAAGGAACCCGGCTCGCTCGGCGAACCTCTCTATCTCGACGTCTGCACGGCGCTCCTCGAAAAGGGGGTCGGCGGCATTCAGGTCGTCGGCGGCAGATACGGCCTCGGCTCCAAGGAATTTAATCCTTCCATGGTGCTCTCCGTCTATAAGAACCTCGAACTGAGCGAACCCAAGAACCACTTCACCGTGGGTATTTTCGAGGATGTGACGAACAGCTCTCTCGACTTCTCCGAGAAGTTTGACGCGGCTCCCGCAGGTTCCACTTCGGCGAAGTTCTACGGCCTCGGCTCGGACGGTACCGTCGGCGCGAACAAGAACTCCATCAAGATCATCGGCGACCACACCGATATGTACGCGCAGGCATATTTCTTCTATGACAGCAAGAAGTCGGGCGGCATCACCGTCTCCCACCTGCGTTTCGGCAAGACTCCTATCCAGAGCGAATATCTCATCGACGCGGCGGACTTCATCGCCTGCCACAATCCCTCCTATGTCATCCGCTACGACATGACGACCGACCTCAAAGAGGGCGGCTCCTTCCTGCTCAACGCGCCTTGGACGACCGTGGAAGAACTCGACAAGAATCTTCCCGCCAAGATGAAGAACCTGCTCGCAAAGAAGCACGCGAAGCTGTATGTGATCGACGCGATCTCCATCGCCCGTTCCCTCGGCCTCGGCGGCAGAACGAACACCATTTTGCAATCGGCGTTCTTCCTCATCAATGAGCAGATCATGCCCTATGCCGACGCAGTGGATTATATGAAGAAGATGGCATATAAGTCCTTTGCAAGAAAGGGTGACGCCGTCGTACAGATGAACTACAACGCGATCGACTCCGCAAAGGAGCACCTCGTCAAGATCGACATCCCCGCATCGTGGGAAACGACGACCGAGGGCGCCGAAATGGTGAAGCTCGCGGAGAACGACTACTTCAAGAACGTCATCGCACCCATCCTCGCGCTCGAAGGCGACAAACTGCCCTCCTCCGCGTTCAATGCGGACGGCTCCGTGCCCACCGGTACGACCAAGTTCGAAAAGCGCGGCGTGGCCGTCACCGTTCCCAAGTGGGTGAAAGAGAACTGCGTGCAGTGCAACCAGTGCGCGTTTGTCTGCCCGCACGCCTGCATCCGCCCCGCACTCGTTAAGACGGGCGAAGAAAAGCCCGCGGCCTTTGATACCAAGCCCGCGACGGGCGTTCCCGGCTATGAGTTCCGTATGCAGGTGAGCCCGCTCGACTGCATGGGCTGCGGCGTTTGCGCGGAGGTCTGCCCCGGCATGAAGGGCAACAAGGCGCTCGTGATGACGCCGTTTGCCGAACTCGAAGAAGTGGAGGCGCAGAATTGGAATTACGCCGTCGATCTTCCCGAAGTCGACCTTTCCGCCGTCAAGATGGCAGACGTCAAGAAATCGCAGTTCACCCCTTCCCTCTTTGAATTTTCGGGCGCGTGCGCAGGCTGCGGCGAGACACCTTATGTCAAGGTCGTCACCCAGCTCTTCGGCGACCGCATGATCGTCGCAAACGCAACGGGCTGCTCCTCCATTTACGGCGGCTCCTCCCCTACCTGCCCCTACACGACGAACAAACAGGGCCACGGTCCCGCATGGGCGAACTCCCTCTTTGAAGATAACGCGGAGTTCGGCTACGGCATGCACCTTGCCTACAAGGCAAGAAGAGGCGCCCTTGCCGAGAAGATCGGAAAGCTCGCCGAGATGTGGAAAGAATATCCCGAATGCGTTGCTCCGCTCACCGCATGGCTCGAAAACTGCGACGACGCAGAGGGCAGCAAGACCGCTTCCGCGGCGCTCGTCAAAGAGCTCGAAGAATGCCGCAAGGAATGCGAGGGCGAAGAACTTGCGCTCGTAGATGAAATTCTCGCCGAAAAAGACTGCCTCGTTAAGAAATCCTTCTGGATCATCGGCGGCGACGGCTGGGCGTACGACATCGGCTACGGCGGACTCGACCATGTGCTCGCAAGCGGCGAAGATGTGAACGTGCTCGTGCTCGACACCGAAGTCTACTCCAACACCGGCGGACAGGCAAGCAAGTCCACCCCCATCGGCGCGGTGGCGAAATTCGCTTCGAGCGGCAAGCGCGTCAAGAAGAAGGACCTCGGCATGATCGCGGCTTCCTACGGCTATGTGTATGTGGCGCAGTGCGCGATGGGCGCAGACAAAGCGCAGCTCGTGAAGGCTTTGAAAGAGGCCGAGGCTTACCACGGACCTTCCCTCATCATCTGCTACGCGCCCTGCATCAACCACGGCATCAACATGACGAAGTCGCAGGCAGAGGAAAAGAGCGCGGTGGATTGCGGCTATTGGCAGCTCTATCGCTACAACCCCGAGCTGAGCGCAAAGGGCGAGAATCCCTTCACCCTCGATTCCAAGGATCCCACGGGCGACTACCAGGCGTTCATTCTCGGCGAGACCCGCTATGCCTCCCTCAAAAAGACGCAGCCCGCAGTCGCAGAGGAACTCTTCAAAAAGACGGAAGAGAGCTCCAAGGAGCGGCTTGCAGGCTACAAGAAGATGGCAGGCAGAGAGTAAACTTTGCCAATGCGATATGTATGAAAAAACGGCTCTTCGGAGCCGTTTTTTATTTGTGAGGAATGCCATAAGCGCCGCCCGAGGGCAATGCCCTCGGGCGGCGCTTCAATGTTCAAAAAATTATCTTCTCCTCGTGTTTGCGAGCACGATGAAGAGCATCCGCAAGAAATAGACGAGGGAAATGAGCATGGATGCAACATATGTCATTGCCGCCGCCGAAAGGACTTTGCTTGCGCCGTCCAGCTCCTCGCGCGTTAAGATCCCCTCGGAAACGAGCATCTTCTTCGCACGGCGGGAGGCGTTGAACTCGACGGGGAGCGTCACGAGCATAAAGAGCGTGGAGAGCGAATACAGCCCGATCCCGACATACATCACGATCTGCCCCGCCATCGAACCGGTGGCATACAAAAAGACGTCGAGCAAAATTCCGATGAGAATGAGCGGAAGCGCAAGGCGGGAACCGATGTTCACGGCAGGCACCAACGCCGTACGCAATTTATAGGGAACATACCCCTTCTGCTTTTGCATGACATGGCCGATCTCGTGCGCCGCCACCGCGACGGAGGCGACGGAAGCCGAACCATATGTGCTCTGCGAGAGGTTGACCTGCTTTTTCGCGGGGTGATAGTGATCGGTGAGCCGCCCCGCCACGCGGTTGACGGTGATGTCGTGCACGCCGTTCTTGCGGAGGAGCCGCACCGCCGTGTCATACCCCGTCATATTGGAATGGTTGGGCACCCTATCGTACTTTGCATAGGTGGAGTTGACCTTTGCGCTCGCCCATGCCGACAGCGCCATAAACGGGATCAAGATGAGCAAAAACAGAAAATAGGAATACATGACAGTACCTCTTTTGTCTTATTATACCACCGATTGTGAAGGAATAAACACTTTTCGGCAATTTTTTGTTCTGGCGCGGCGCGGTTTCGGCGAAACCGCGCCGCGGCTTCCAACGTCATGCCGGATGAAACAGGTATAAATTTGCCGCAAAATTCCCAAATTATCGGCATGAAAAAGATCAAGCAAAATCCCCTCGGGAAGTCGCGGGAGGAGCGGGAGACCTGCTTCCCCGAATCGGGCAGAGCGGAACTGCACCCCGCAGAATTTCCCTCGGCAAAGGGAGAAACGGTATGACGGGAAAATCACGCGAGAATTACAACCGCAACTACATCAACTACGTCAACACTTTCGACCCGCCCACCCAGCACTTCAAGACCTGCGGCAGAGCCTTCCTCGTGGGCGGCTTTATCTGTTGCATCGGGCAGTTTTTTCGGTACATGCTCGAATTTGCGGGGCTGACGGGGGACGAACTCGCGGGGACCGTGTCCGTCATTCTCATCTTTTTGGGCACCTTCTTGACCGGCCTCGGCGTATATGACAGGATCGGCAAGAATGCGGGCGCGGGGAGCATTGTGCCCATCACGGGATTTGCAAACTCCGTGGCCTCCCCCGCCATCGAATTTAAGACGGAGGGCTTCGTCTACGGCATGGCGGCCAAGATGTTCATTGTGGCGGGACCGATCATCGTGTTCGGCGTGAGCGCGGGCGCGGCCGTGGGCCTCATTTATTGGTTGATCGGGCTGTAAAAATTCCGCGCAATTCTTTGCTCGCTTCGCTTTGAACAGAATTGTGCGAGGAACCCTTTCGCCTCAGTATGACGGCTACCCCCTCCCCTCTCCCTCCCCCGCGCATGCGCGCGGGGGAGGGAAAGAACAAAAAACACGGCTCAGCCTGACGCGAAGCGCAATGTCTGTCCCCGCATCTCTGCAAAAAGCGGAATAAATTTTTCCCGAAAAGAGTTGAAATAACCAAAAGTTTGTGCTATAATTTGCAATAGAAAAAGAAGGAGCGAAAATATATGGCAAAAATTACCGAAAATACTTTGATCGCAGACGTGTTGGAACTCAATCCAAACGCGGCGGACATTCTGCTTGAAGCTGGCATGCACTGCTTCGGTTGCGCACTTGCGCACGGGGAGACGATCGCCGAGGCGGTTGCCGTTCACGGCGAGGACCTTGAAGCGTTGCTCGAAAAGCTCAACGCGGGTCTCGAATGACCGGCCAAAAGAAACAGTACAGAGCAAAGCTCCCCGCGGCAACAGCCGCGGGGAGCGCTTTTTTTATCCATCCCATTGTCTTAAAGTGCTATTCGCAATAGGATGCCAGCAGATCGTAAAGCGTTTGATAGTATTCCCCGAGATAGGTACGCGCGAGGGAATCCATGCCGTACGCTTTGAGGCGCGCCCGCGGGTTGGTCGTGACGTGCATGTAGTAGTCCCGTACCACCAAAAACCGCTGCGGATAGTCTAAATTGTAGTTGGGATTCTCGGGATAGCGATACTTTCCGTTCTCGTTTTCGTCCCCGTACAAACTTTCATAGGCAAGACGGTGCAGAAGATCCTCCCGCACGATCTCCACCTTGCGGTCCGCGTCATCGTCGATCGCGGCAGAACGGTCTTTCAAAACGGTGGAGCGCGCCATGTTATTTTTGAGCAGTTTCAAAAATACCTTTTCTTTCTCCTCGGCCGCATCCGCCAGGATGGCGTTCTTTTCCGTCTGCGCCGCCCGGATCATCGCAAGTTGCAACTCGGTGAGGTTTTGATACTCGGGCGCATCGGGATCGATGATGTCAATTACCATTTGGTCACCTCCTCGCGCAAATCCAAGACGACTGCTTTTACACAGGCATCCTCATCCAGCGTTTTGAGTTTGAGCGTAAATCCGGCGCCGCGCACAGGCAGGGGAAAGCGAAGAGCTTCGCCCGCTCTCCCGAACACGGCGCGGGGAAGTCCCCGTTCTCCTCTTGCCTCAATGTGGAAATGGCCTCTGCCCTCGATGAGGATACCGTCGAGGTATTTGGGCCGCAGAGAGAGCCCGAATAGGGAATGCTCGGTTTTGAGCACGCACTCTCTTTTGCGCATCGGAGGGAGCCCCCGCTCCGTAAGTTCAAACAGCTCGCCCTCCGCCGTAAAGAGCAGCTTCTCCCCGCCGAAGAGTTTTTCCGCACGCGCGCGGATGAGGTGCCCCTTTTCGCCCTGCACACACCAAATACAGCTCTCGCCGTTGAAACGCGCAGTCGCAAAGTACCGATCACCGCAGACGGCCGTACACGCACCTTCGAGATCGAGCTCTGAAAAGCCGCCCGCGTTCAGGCGTTCATACTTTTTCCCGTCGAAGCGGTACAGTTCGTTCCCGGACAAGAAGTAAATCCCATTCCCGCACTTGCGGACGCTGCCCGCTGCGATTTCGCCCGGAGCGGGCAAGTGCTTCGCCGTAAAATCGAGGGCGTCTCCCCGCGCGGCCAAGACGGCGATCCCCCGTTCGCGGAAGAGGTAGAGTTCATCGCGGAAGGAGATCATTTCAAGGATGCTGCCGTCGGCCGATGGCAGATCGGTATGCCCCGCCTTCTGCGTCCCCTCCGTGCGGCCGTCGGGATGGAGCGGAGCCGTCCAGCACAGCGTAAAGCCGTTTGCGGTGAAGATCCGCTCGCCGTGCACCGCTGCGCAGACGCCTCCAACGCCGACAGATTCCGCACCGTCCGTCTTTATCCGCAAACAGACATTGTCCATGAGGGCAAAATACTCCTTCTCACCCGCCTCGGAGACGAAGCAGAGGAGTTGGTTCGGCAGGGAAGAAACAGGATAGCTCTCTCCCGCAGGAGAGCGGAGCATGCCGTCCTCGAATCCGAACAACTCCTCCGCATGCCCCTTTGTGGCGATCAGCTGTTTCTCTGCGCCGAGGGAGCGGGCTCCCTCGGCGCAGACGATCCCCCGTCCGCCGTCGCGGAAATGCAATCCGTACGCGGAAACCGAGTCGTTTTTTTCGGCAAAAAGGGAAATTTCCCGACGCACGGAGCGCCTGCGGAAACCGGGCGCGACAATCTCTTTTCGATAAATCATATCCATCTCCTCGAACGCACCGTGAGCTTTTTATGCCGCACATTGGCGGCACGGAGCGCGTCGCGAAATTTCTTTTCCCACGTGGCCGCCTCTCCGTACTGTCCGTTGGCGAGGCAGAACTCGCAGCATACGCCATAGGAAAGGAGCCGCGCAGAGACCTGTGCCGACACTTCCACATCGTCGCCCCACTCCTTTTCTTTTGGAGAATAGGTATAGGAAATGTGCAGCCGTCTTGCATTTTTCGGAAAGAGCAGCTCGGCGGGGCTGCCCGTGTAGGAGAGCGGGAGGCCGCTCTCCCCCTTTACCGAAAGGATCTCCACGGGAGCGAAGGAGAACTCCCGATAGGGCAGGACCCCCGCCGACGCAAATTGTTCCGCCGCAAAGTTCTCCTCCGTTTTGAGCGGAAAGTAGTCGAGCGCGACCTCGTTCTCGACGAGGTTATAGCAGCGCAGAAGGGAGGCGAGTTCCCCAAACGGCTCCGCCGCACAATCCTCCACCCTCGCTACGAGGTCCTCTCTGCCCAAATTTGCCGCGGCGAGCGAAATCACGTTCCTGACTTTCATTTCTTCTCCTTTACTTTTCGGTGATCCCCGTAAGGCACCCCTGTCCGCAGGGACGGTAACACATGAGTTCGGCATACTTCACGAGCGTGGCGGTGTAGACGGGTTTTCCGGGGATCTGCTTCAAGACCTTTCCATCCTCCCCTTCGAGCCACTGCCAATCGCATAGCTGATGAAGGGCAAAGTCATCGGTATTGAGCAAATACATCGTGCCCGCGGGGCAGAAGCGATCCGCGACAACGGGAATGCCGTTGAAGGAGAGCGCCGTGAAACCGCCCTCAATGGTGACCGCATCCATCTTGCGGAAGGCGGAAAGCGCGTCGATGAGCGCTCTGCGCACGCCCCAAGAACATACGATGAAGTTGACCTTGCCGCCGCCGTTCTCTTCCACGGCGTCGATCGCTGCCTGCAAGGTATTTTCGCCGATCTCGCCGAACGATTCCTTGGTGTAGGGTTTGAGCCAGCTGTTCGAGGATTTCTCCACGCCATAGAGGGTACCCGTCGGAGCGAAGATCGCTTTGAGACCGGTGAGTTCCAGATCCTTGGAATTTTGCACGACAAGATAATCGTTCTCCGCCGGATTGCCGCCCGAAAGGGTGATTTTTTTGGCCGCTCTGTCAACGGAGGTGACGGTAATTGCCGCCGTTTTAAGGGTGTTCGCGGAGGAATAGAGGTCCACGACCATGCCCTCGGCCAAATTCTGCACGCTGTCTACGGCGCCCGCAGCGGAGGTGACGGTGGCAAGTTTGCCGCTGCCGTCGCCGAAGAGCATTCTGCCGAAGTTATAGGAAGAGCTCTTGACGAGGGCTTCCATTTCGTCGTTGATAAGATCGACAAATGCACCGTCGTTGGAAGCGGCTGCACGGATGGCTTTGTCCGAGATCTCGATCGTGCCGTAAAGGTTTTTGAGCGTGGAGACAAACTGCGCATAATTCGTGCCGTTTGTTTTGGGCAGGGCGCCGTCCTCGGTGCCCGCGCCAATGCCGCCCATGACGCCGAAACGCACGGCCTTGCGCACGTCTCTCCCCCATACATCCGCAGTTGTTTTTTTGATCGCGGCAAGGAAGGGATTTGCGGTCTTGTCCAGCTGCTCGCTTACAACATCGAGGTAGTAGGATTTGAGTACGCTGTCTGCATTCTGAGTAGTTACCATGTGATTTCTCCTTATTTGTTATTTCTGAGATAGCCAAGGGCAAGAGAGCCTGCCTCGGCAAAAGTTTTCGGCTTTTGTGCGGGCGCAGTGAGGCCCAAGCCTTTCGTCATGAGGGGCACGCCTCTGAGCGATCGCAGATAGTCCGAGATCACCCGTTCGCGCACCTCCCCGCTCTCCATAACGGCGCGGAAAAGCGCTTCGCTCCCGCTTTCCGCCGTTCCCCCGAGGGAGGGCGCTATGCCTTCTTCCGCGGGCTCTGCGGGCTGTTTTGCAGGCTCTGCGGAGGGCCCTTGCGCCTTGTTCCTCTCGTTCCTCTCGAACTCTTTGAGACGCTGGCTGCGGCGGGTGAACTCCGCTTCCAGCTCTTCATATGCCTTCATGAGGGCGTCTACGCTTTTGAATTTACCGAGATCCGGCTGCGCGTTTTCCGCATTTGCGTCCGTCGCGGCAATGCCTTGTACGTTCTCCTCTTCCATTTTTTCTCCTTATAACTTTGCACGGTGAGAGGCGATGTGCTTTTCGATGCGCGCCTTCACCGCTTCGTTCTCCTCGCCTCCCGAGAGAAGGGCGCGGGTGTGCTCCGTGATGTGGAGCTTGTGATCGTCATAGTCATCCGCTTCGACCTCTTCCGTTTGGAGACGGATGTTTTCCCTCTCTGCCTTGCGCAGATGCAGTTTGGAAATCCCCCTTGCCGCTTCGAACGAGCCGAAGCCCAGAGAATCCAGCACTTTGAGACGCACTTCCTCGGTCAGCGCGCCCTCCTCGCCGAGCAAGCCCGCCGAAAGGAGCGCAAGCGTCTCTTCCTTGATCTGCTGCGGAGTCTTTTCGCACTCCGTATCAAATTCCACGTCGTCTGCGGAGATGTCGCTCGCGCCGAAATAGTAGAGTTCCGTCTCCCCGCCTTCTCCCGTCATCTTCAAGAGCCGTTTCGACGCCGCGAACTGCCGGTAAAGATGTAAAACCTGCTTGCCCGCCTCCGTTACGGCGCGCGCGATACTCTCCGCCGTCATCTGCATACGGGCCGTGTCCTGATCGAGAAGGAGTTGCAGCCCCGTTGCCGACGTCACGTGTGTCGGATTGGCGGAATTGCGGGAAATTTCGCTCATTCCCGAGAAGAGGATAAACTCGTTTGCGATGCGCTCTTCCTCCTTTTCAAATTCGGAGGGAAGCGACCCGCAATCGAGAAAATGCGGCTCTTTGCTCCCCTGTCGGTACACGAGCACTTTTCCGGGATAAAGTCCGTCCTCGGCGATCTCCTCCGCGTCCACGGAGCCGTCCTCCACGGCGATGACGCCCGAGGTAAGCCTGTTCAAAAATTCATGTTTCCGATTCCGCACGGCATTGTAGGCGCGTTGGAGCGGTATCATGCGGTCCACCACCGAGCTCCCGAAGAAGGAGCCCGCCAGCTCTATGCAGGTCTGCCGCGTAAACGGCAGCACCCGTGTGCCGCGATCGCCGTTCAGATAGGGTAGCGGGCCTTCATAGAGCAGCACATCCCCCGCCACGATCTCCAACTTTCCGTCGGGATGCTCTCCGTCGGGAACGGTATACCGTTCGATGAGGATCTCCTGCCCCGAGAGACAGGGACGGTTTGCTCCGTCCGAAGGGCGCTTCCAGCCGCTCGCCGCCGAATAGGGAACGAGGGAAAATTCCTCGATTTCCCGCCCGGGCAGCTCTACGCCGAATTTCTCCTTGATCTCCGAAACGGGAACCGCTTTGGCGTGAATGAGGCTCTTTACCGCTCCGAGGTCCTCGGCCGCAAGGGAATCCGGATAGATTTCAAAGGGTGAAACGGCCACGATATTGACGTCCCCCTCCCGCAGGGAATGCCCCGTCTCGTCGGTGCCGATGATATTTCCGTCATCGAAATTCCATACAATTTTGTAGAATGCGGTGCCGCACGTCTCCGACCAAAGGGTGGCGCGCGCGATGACGCGGTCGAGCCCCACCCGGTTTTTGACCGATTGCAGAATGCCCGAAGAGAGCCGCGCCGTTTTGATATCTTCCTCCGAATCGGAGAAGGCCCGCACGGTGAGGCCGGGGCGCGTCTTTGCAAGATGCGCAAGGCGGGTATCGAGCGTGGGCGCGATGTGGTTAAAACACCGCCGCGACTGCCAATAAAAGGCCGGGTCCTCCTTTTCGATCTCTCCCGCCGGAGAGATGTCGCAATACTGATCGCCGCTGACAAAGTTCATATTCAGTTGCCAGCCGCGTTCGAGATTTTTGCGTTCCCGCTGACGTGCGAGAAAATCTTCCCGCACCTCCTGCGCCAAGTCTTTGCGGCGCTTTTCTTCACGCATTTCCTTTTGCGTTTGTTCTGTCGTCATAGATCTCCTTCCATTTGCTGAGCAATCTTTGCCGCTCCTGTTCGAGCTCCTCATCGGAGAGAGCGGAAAGTTCCTTTTCTTCGAGGAGCAGCTTTGCTGCCTTCAAATCGGGCGGCACATCCTTGCGCGTTTCACGGCGCTTCACAAGCCGTAACTCCCCGTCCTCCATACCGTACTCCTCCGTGACTTCTTCGAGCGAAAACCCAAGAGCCACTTTGAGCACGGCATCTTTCAATTTGTCCTTTTGCATAATTACCTTCTTTTTTGCCGCCTTATCCGGCGCTCCTTGTCCCGCCGAACGTCGCTTTTGCCTACCGCTTTTGCGGGAAACGGCTTGCTCATGAGATAATAGCGAAGCTCGTCCATGGCGTGGTCGTCCCGCTTGACGGGCCGCTCCCCGTTTCCCCAAAAATATCCCTTGAACTCGCGGATCATGTTCGTGCAGCAGCTGAAAATGTACAGGTCGGGCAGACCGTTCTTCCTGTTGAGATAGCTCTTTACCTGCGCGATGCCGCTGAAAACATCTTTGCAGACATTGGTATTTGCAAGGATATCCCGCTCGTAGAACAGCTCGGAAACGCTCCTCTGCGCGGCGAGGGTGCGCTGGTCGGCGGCAGAGTCGATGAGCGCAGAGAGTCTCCCCCTGCTGTCCCGCTTCCAGCCGAGACGGTCACTGATCGCGTGGATGGCCTCGGCATGTTCGTCGATCCCCGTTTCCGCGCAGTAATGTTCTGCCACGACGTACACATTGCCGTCGAAATCGGTGCAGTACCAATGCGCCGAGAGAGGATTTTTCAGCCCCGGGTCGATGCAGATCGTATCCTGCCATGCGGGAGGAACGGGAAAGGGCGGGATCACATGCACGCTCTCTTCGAACTCGGGATAGACAAGTCCCTCGCGCGTGCTGAACCTGCCGTACTTTCGCGCTTGCAGCGTCGTCTCATCCATGGTGCTTTCGAGATGTGAAATCTCCTTTCCCGAGAGAAAGGGGTTGTCTGCCCACTCCATGAACTCGTACCATACCTCGGGATCCTGCTTGCGGTTGAGATAGATGTCCTCATAGAGGAAGGTCAGGCCTTTGAGCGGCGTCATGGTGCCGAACAGTTCTCCTTCACGGTCGAGAAGGCGCATGCGGCATTCCTCATATATCTCGCGGGGAGGCTCTTCGTCGAACCAGACAAAATCCAAAGAGCTCCCCTGAAACTTTTCTCTGCCCTGATCGCAACTCTTAAAGCCGATGACGGACGTTCCCCCGAGGGCGTTTTTGACGACGATTTGGTCTACGACGCCGTATTCTGGGCTGTCCTTTCTGCCGCTCTGCATGACGATGTCCACAATGCGGTCGGGACGGAGATAGTGTAAAATTTTTTTCTGGGCGACGTCCCTCTGCACCTGCATGGAGAGGGAGACGACCCAGCCGAACACATTCGGCCTGTTTTTTCTGTAAGGATGGGTGCCGGTCGCGAGCCAAACCGTCTCCGCGGCGCCGCACTCCGTCTTGCCCGAACGGTTTCCGCCGAACACCCAACGGTTGCGTTTGCCGCATTTGTGAAAGGCGATCTGCTTGGCGTGTATCTTTTCCCCTGTGTTGTATTTTGCGAGGTTGTCCTGCTCCCTGCGCCGGTTCTGCTCCTCTTCGATCGCCCTGATTTTCTCTATAATCTCATCCATTTCGCTAAAATAAATTGTTTCACGCGGCGCACGATGCGCTATGATTGCGGCTATGAAACGCTTCCTTCCCTTTGCCGCCGCTCTTCTGCTCGGCCTTCTGTTTACGCTCCCCCCCACAGTCACGGTCCGCGCCGACGGGCCCGTATCCGAAACGCATGAACGCTATGCCGTTGCCGCGCGTGAGGATGTCTGGTTCTACTCCGCCGAAAACGACGAGAGCGGGCTCTTTCTCATTCCCTACACCTACTATGTGAAGGTCCTGCGCGAGGGGACGCTCTTCACTGCCGTACAGTATCTCGACGATGTGGCCCCCTACCGCGCGGTCACGGGATTTTGCAAGACGGAGCTTCTGACCTTCGTGGACTTTGTCCCCGAACGCCCCTACCTTCGCCGCGAGATCACGGTGACTTACTCCATTGCGGGAGAAAAACAGTTGGGCGGAGGTGCATTCGATGAGCTGGAAAGGCGGTTTGTGTACTACGGGACGAGCTACGCGGGCACAGCGCGTTACTTTTACGTGTATGCGGACGGCATTTTCGACTATGTTCCCGCCACGCAGGACATTTTCTATGAGTACAACACCGACTATCTCACGCAGGTTTCGGGAGGAACGGAAGAGCCGCCGCCCGCAGAAGAGCCCGCGCCTACCCTTTCGGCCGTACAGATCGTGGCGATTTGCGCCGCCTGCCTTGCCGTGCTCGCGATCGCCGCGCTCGTCTTGCGGGGGAGAAGTTCGCATACTGCCCCGGCGGAGGAGTTTTGAGTGTAAAAATCCAGCCCTTCGCTCTTGCGCTTTACAACCACGGCGCGCTCCCGCCCCTCTTTGAGCGCACGGTAGACGCGGCGGAAGGGAGGATATTCCCCAAATTCGCCGATCACACGGCTGCGGGTATAGCCCCGCCGCCAAAGCATAGCCGCCACTTTGGAGAGCACGCTGCTCTGTAAACGAAAGTACGTCCGCCGAGAGCAGGACACGGGCCGCTTTTCCGCAAGCCCCGCTGCAAGTTCCGCTTTTCTGCGGAAATATTTGTATTCGAGCAAAAAACGCTCCTCGTCGGTACATTCCGCAACGATCTCATCCATCGTTTCCCTAAGGGCCCGCAGCCGCTCCGCGATCAAAATTTCATCGGCGACCTTCTCCGCCACCGTAAATGCGTCGCCGTACGTGCGGAACGAAAGGGCCGCTTTGATCTCCGCACTGCTCCTCGCCGCCTCCTCCAATAAACTCAACTTCGGATAAGCATAAAGAAGAAGTTTTACGTAGAGATACTCCATCCTCTGACACCTCGCAAACTAAAATGCAAACGTTTGTTTGCCTTTTTATCATAACACGGTTTCTTGACAAACGGGTGCGTATATGCCAACTTTTTTTGTTTTTTTCGAAAATTTTTTTCGGAGGCTTTCCGGGAAAAATTGTTTACAATAAGTTGTGTTTTGCGCGCGCGCGTGCTATAATGGGGTTATGAAAGCACGGATGAAACTTCTCGTGGGGGCGGCAACGCTCGCTTTTTCGGTCGGACTGTTCTCCTTGGGAGCGATCCCGGCCGGGGCGGAGCCTGCCGCAGAGCTCTTTTTGCCCGCGGATTACGAACAATATCTTCCTCTCGAATCTCCTTCGGACGCCGCGATGAATGACGCTTATATCGTGGTGGCAGACGGGAGCGGGCTCTATGTTTATGACCGTGAGGCCCGGACCTATACGTATTACGAACACTCCCCGTACGGCGGAAAGCGCAACATCACCAAGGTCGGCTTTACGCCCGACGGGAGACTTTTCTTTTCCGATCAAGACACTCAACTCTATCTCTATGATTTCGAAAACAAAACGGCGCGGATCCAGCTCGGTATCCCCTGCTCTACCTTTGTCATCGATGGAGATACCCTCTACACAACCGCCGTGAGCAACGGCATCACGACCTTCCTCGCCTTCCCGCACAAGGGAGCGGGGCTGTCCTATGACCGCCGAATCGTCATCGGCGACCTCAATACGCCCACAAGCATTACCCCGCATATGTTCGTGCAGAACGGCATCTTATACTGCGCCATCAATTACCAGGTGCACGCATATGTGCAGAACGGCGCCTCTTACGACCATACCGTGAAATTTTTGGCCGGCGATCAGCCGGTGCAGGATCTCACCTCCGTCGCCGTATTCGGAGAAAATATTTACTACACCGTAAATAACGTCATGATCGATACCAACGACGGGCTCTATGTCACCTCCTTGAAGGACGAGAACTCCGGCCCGAAACAGCTGCTCGAAGGTGACGGGTTCAACGCCCTCTTCACTTACGGCGAAAAACTGTACACGATCAAAGGCCCGACCGTGCGCGAGATCGAAACGGACGGGGCGACCGCCCATTATACGGGCTACGAGATCGCCGCCCATTCCGATTCCGTCAACCGCATTTCCCACGCACGCGAAACCGTGCGCGCAAAAGACCTGATCGTCACCGCCGATTGCGGCAACGAGCGCGTCTCGGTATATAACACCAAAACGCAGCGCTTTTCCATCCTCGATACGGGAACGGCGGCTTGTGTCGCCACGGACGGGGAAGTGATCGCTGTCGGTGTGGACACGCAGGTCCTCCTGTACCGCTATGGCGAGGAAACCCCCTACTATATCCATCAAACGGCCAACGCCGTTGTGGGAGTTTCGGTGATCTTCGGCAGGTGCTACTATGTCACCGCGCATTATTACGGGGTGGCGGAAGAAAATGCAGTGGAATTTACGCGTTCCAATTCCCCCGTTGCGCTTACAAACGATGTGTTTGGAAACCTCTATGTCGCCGACGCGCAGCACCGTGTTTTGAAATACACAGAGGCGCAGTTCCTCGACCGCACCGTGGAGGACGGGGAGGTCCTCTCCATCAGCTGGCGGCTGCCCGATGACTTCCGCTCCCTTCGCGCCGATTACGACGGAACGCTTTACTATCTCTCCGGCGGTACGCTCTTCGCAAACGGCGAGCGTCTCTCAGGATTGGATGCGGCCGATTGCGTATATTACGGCAACACAAAGCCGGAGATCGTTTCCTTCGCCCTCGGTTTCGAGGACAATGCGCTCTTTCTGCAATACGGCAGCTTTCTTGCGCGCACGGAAGCGGTTTCCTTCCCCACCCTCTCCTCGATCGCGGCAACGGACGTTTACGGCGAGATTTTCTCTGCGCCCGACAGCGAAACGCTCTCCCCGGTAGATGTGAGCGCGGGGACGACCGGCATTCGCGTTGATGCGGGCAAGCTCGAACAGGAGAGCTCCTATTTCCCCTTCGACGGATATTACCGCACCGAAAAGGGCGGCAGAGGCATCTTACTCGCAGAGCGCGGGAAATTTTCCCTCGTGGCTCTGTTTGAAAATTACGGCTATACCGTGGCGCTCTATCCCACCGAAAATTGCACCGAAGCGACGGTCGTGTGGGAGGACGTGACGCCCTCGGTCCGCTATACGACCAGCGACATCGCAATGAGTTTTTATCCCTGTCTTACGGAACCGCTCACAGTTGCGCGGTTGCCGCGGGCGAGCGAAGTAACGCTGCTCGCAACCGTAAAAACGGAGAACAATTTCGATTACGGATATGTACGCAGCGGCACGATGCTCGGCTATGTTCCGCTCGGGTATCTCACCGAGATCCCGCCCGTCTCCGCCCTGCCCGATACCTATGTGCTCGGGTATTTGAAAGCGAGCGACGAGGGCGTTCTTTTCCGCGCGGAGAGCGGCGAAACGCTGCTCGTCACCGAGCGCACACAGGTGAAAATTTTTGAGAGCGGAGGAGGCCTTTACTTCTTGCGCTTTACGCAAGACGGCGTGGAATACACCGCCCAAGTCACCGACCGCATGATCCAAGTGGGCGATCCCAACGCGCTGCGCATCAGCCTCATCATCGTACTGAGCGTCGTCGCCGTCGGCGTGCTCGCCGCGTTCGTGCTCTTCCGCCCCCGCAAAAAGGAATAAAAATATTCTCATGCAACGGCGTTTTTTTGGTTGACATTCCCCGAAAAGAACGGTAAAATAGGTAGCCGTGAGCGAAAAAAGGAATACAGGTCTGAAAATGAGTTATCTCTCCCCTCTCGTTCCGCAGCGCGCGGACCCCTATCTCTACAAACACACGAACGGAAAATATTACTTCACCGCCACCTGTCCCAAATATGACAGAGTGGAGATCCGCTGTGCGGACACCATAAACGGCATAGCGACCGCGCCCGCCCGCGTCGTTTGGCGCAGACACCATGTCGGCGTCATGGCAAGCCACATTTGGGCGCCCGAGCTTCACTATATCATGGGACAGTGGGTGATCTACTTCGCCGCGGGGGAACTTCCCGAACGCTGGAAGATCAGGCCCTTTACCCTTATCTGCCAAGGAGACGACCCCATGACCGACGAGTGGGTGGAGGGCGGCATGATGCGGCCCGCCGAAGGCGATCCCTACTCCTTTACCGACTTCTCCCTCGACATGACCGTGTTCGAACAAAAGGGAAAATGGTTTGCGATCTGGGCACAGAAAGTGGGCGGCCAATACGGGATCTCCAACCTCTATATTGCCGAACTTGAATCCCCCACCCAGCTCAAAACGGTGCAGGTGCTCCTCACAACGCCCGACTATGATTGGGAACGCGACGGCGGCTTTTGGGTGAACGAGGGCCCCGCGATCTTGAAGCATGACGGTAAGATCTTCTGCACCTTTTCGGCTTCGGCCACGGGCGCATGTTATTGCATGGGCCTTTTGACGGCGGACGAAGACGCCGACCTCCTCGACCCCCGCTCGTGGCGCAAGGACCGCTATCCCGTGCTCAAAACGGACGAGGCGCTCAAAGTATACGGACCGGGGCACAACTGCTTTGTCCGCGGCGATGAGGACGAACAGCTCTGCCTGTTGCACTTCCGCAGCTATGAGAAGATCTCAGGCGACCCGCTGAACGATCACAACCGCCATGCGCACGTGATGAAGGTGACCTTTGACGAGACCGGCGCGCCCGTATTCCGCTTTAACAAAGAAGACCTCTACAACACGTCTTTCGAGAACGAAAAGCAGAAGGACATCAACTGGTAAAACGATAGAGAAAGCCGCGGCGCGGTCTGCATTTGCAGACCGCGCCGCGGCTTTATTTGTGCTGATTTACGCTATGGGGGATGACAAATCGGACCTTGGCTCCTCCTAAGGAGGAGCTGTCACCGTAGGTGACTGAGGTGGTGTCGTTCCAAAATACAAAACACCCCTTCCGTCACGCGCTTCGCGCGCGACACCCACCCCCCCAAGGGGTGGGCAAGGTGATAGCGCGGAGCAAAGAATTGTACGAAACTAAGCAAAAGATTTTTCGTGAATCTCTCACATGATATTCTTCGTCCAGCGCGGCAGAAGAATGACGTCGCGGATGTTCTCCATGCCCGTAACGTACATCACAAACCGCTCGAACCCAAG
>CANRPN010000019.1 GCA_947632505.1 uncultured Clostridia bacterium
GTGGGGGAGGATTGTGAAATTGCTCTCCTCGATACCGTCAAAAAGATGCAGAAACGCTATACGGAATATGAAAAACTTGTCCGTGCAGACGGGAAAGATCCCGCGGCGCTGACGCAGGAAGAGAAGGACGGCTACTATCGGAGGGCGAAACATGCGGATACATGAGCTTGAAATCGCCGGCTTAAAGTTGGAAAACAACGTCTTTTTGGCACCCATGGCGGGCTACACCAACTATCCCTTCCGCAAGATGTGCAAGGCGCTCGGCGCGGGGCTTTGCTTCAACGAGATGGTGAGCTGTAAAGGGCTTGCCTTCGGCAGCGAGGACAGCAAGCGCATTCTCTACACGGGAGAGGGGGAAAGCCCCAAGGCGGTGCAGATCTTCGGCAGTGTGCCCGTCCTGATGAGAGCCACCTGCGAGAGCGAGGAGCTCTCCAAATTCGACCTCATTGACATCAACATGGGGTGCCCCATGCCCAAGATCGTGCGCAACGGCGAGGGAAATGCGCTCATGGAGAATCCGAAACTTGCCGAACAGATCATCTCGGAGTGCGCAAAGAGCGGAAAGCGCATTGCGGTCAAATTCCGCGTCGGCGTGAAGGAGGGGGACAGGAGAGCCGCCGAATTTGCGAAACTGTGCGAGGGTGCGGGGGCCTGCATGATCACCGTCCACGGCAGAACGCGGGATAAGATCTATGCGGGGCCCGTCGATTTCGAGCAGATCCGCGAGGCGAAGGAAGCGGTGAAGATCCCCGTCATCGGCAACGGCGGGATCTGGAACGACAAGGACGCGCGCAAGATGTTCGACCGAACGGGCGTGGACGGCATTATGATCGCCCGTGCGGCGCTCTACCGTCCGCAGGTATTTGCGGAGATCCTCGAACGGGAGGAGCCGCCCTTTTCCGAACTCTTTCCCGTGCAGCTCCGAGAGACGAAGGAACTGTACGGCGAACATTTTGCCTGTGTATTCATGCGCAAAATGGCGGCGTTTTACTTAAAGGGCCGCCGCGGCGCGGCGGAATGGAAGCGAAAACTGTTCGCCGCGGAAACGACGGACGACGTCGCGCTCTATGCCGCGGAGATCTTCGGCAGTGCGCTCTGAATCCCGTTTTTTTGGGCGCGTGGGCGTTCCGTAGATACGGAACGCCCACGCGCCCTTCTTTTTCATTTCACCTTAAAAAATACATTGAAAATCGCTGTACAAATCGGCCCGGCCATGCTATAATAAATTGTGACGCGCGTACACGCGCACGCGGGCATGCACGCGCATGCGCGCGGAGGAGAGATCATGGCGGAAAAAGTAGAGGGCGCTTACGGCGCCGAACAAATTCAAGTGCTCGACGGGCTGGAACATATCAGAAAACGCCCCGGCATGTACATCAGTTCCACCGATGAAAAGGGACTTCACCACCTCGTCAGCGAGGTCGTGGACAATTCCATCGACGAGGCTTTGGCGGGCTATTGCGACCGCGTGGACGTCACGATCAACGCGGACGGCAGCTGTACCGTCGAGGACAACGGAAGAGGCATTCCCACCGAAATTCACCCCAAGGAGGGCATTTCCACCGTGGAAGTCGTCTTTACCAAGGTCAATGCGGGCGGCAAGTTCGGCGGGGATTCGGGCTATAAGGTCTCCTCGGGGCTTCACGGCGTCGGTGTAAAGGCGGTCAATGCGCTGTCCGAATGGTTGGAGGCCGAAGTCTGCCAGAACGGCCACGTCTATAAACAGGTCTACAACCGCGGCGTTCCCCAGCGGCCCCTTCAAATCATCGGCGACACCCAAAAGACGGGCACCAAAGTCACCTTCTTCCCCGACGCGGAAATTTTCGAGACGATCACTTTCAAATACGAAACGCTCAAAACGCGGCTCAAAGAGCTTGCCTTCCTCAATAAGGGCCTCACGATCACCCTTGCCGATCTCCGCGGCGAAAAGGAGCGGCGGGACAGTTTCTGCTACGAGGGCGGGATCCGCGAACTCGTGGAGGAACTCAACCAAGGCAGCGAAGTCCTCTTCGAACAGCCCCTCTATTTCGAGGCGCAGGACGGGACTACGGTCTGCGAGGTCGCCCTCCAATACAACGAGAGCTATAACGAAGTCATCTATTCCTATGCGAACAACGTCAACACCATCGACGGCGGAACGCACGTCGAGGGCTTGAAATTGGCGCTCACAAAGGTCATCAACGACGCGGGCAGGAAGCTCAACCTGCTCAAAGAGAGCGACCGTCTCACGGGCGAGGACGTGCGCGAGGGCATTACCGCCGTCGTCTCCGTCAAGCTCGAAGACGCGCAGTTCGAATCGCAGACCAAGGATAAACTCAACAACTCCTTCATCCGTCCCTTCGTCAACAAGGCCGTGGCGGACGAATTTGGTACCTACATCGAGGAACACCCCTCCGTCGCGCGGGAGCTCGTCCTGCGCTGCATCACGGCGCAGAAGGCGCGTGACGCGGCGAGAAACGCCCGTGAACTCACGAGGCGCAAGGGCGTGCTCGAAAGCACCACCTTGCCCGGCAAACTTGCCGACTGTTCGGATAAGCGGCCCGAGCTGTGCGAAATTTACATCGTCGAGGGAGATTCCGCAGGCGGCACGGCAAAGCAGGGCAGAGACAGGCGGTTCCAAGCGATCCTTCCCCTTCGGGGAAAGATTCTGAACGTCGAAAAGGTGCGTCTCAACCGCGCTCTCGAAAATGCGGAGATCAAGGCGATGATCACGGCATTCGGCTGCGGCATTTTAGACGATTTCGACGAGAGCAAGCTGCGCTACGACCGTATCATCTCCATGACGGATGCCGACGTCGACGGTGCGCACATCCGCATTCTGCTCCTCACCTTTTTGTTCCGCTATATGCGCCCGCTCATCGAACACGGGCACGTTTATTCGGCTAAGCCGCCGCTGTATAAGGCGAGCGTCAAGGGCAAAGAGGACGTGTATCTCTATTCCGAAGAGGAGAAAGTGCTCTTCGATGCGGCGAACAACAACAAGGTGGAATACCAGCGTTATAAGGGCCTCGGCGAAATGAGCACCGAACAGCTGTGGGACACCACGATGAATCCTGCCACCCGCACCCTCATCAAAGTTTCCATGGAGGACGCGGTAGAGGCGGACAAGATGTTCAACATTCTCATGGGCGAAAGCCCGGCGCTTAGGCGCAAGTTCATCGAAGAAAACGCCACTTTGGTAACTGATTTGGACATCTAAACGCGTATAAGCGTCGCAATGCGGTGTCGCGCTATGTTTTCTTCGGTCACGTACGCAAAAGTACGCTCCCGTCGGAAAGCCTCGCGCTCCGTGTCTTGCTTGCTTCTCCGCGTTTTAACGGAAACAATAAAACAATAATCATTTAATTGCCGAGAGCCGTAGCGCGAATTTACTTCGCGCGTAAAGCGGCGAACGACATTGATAACTCACGAGATTTCTTTTCATTTCGATGCCGCTTCACGTTTGGAGCGCAGCCCGTGGAGCGACAAACGCATTCTCGCTCGCCTTAGCGAAGCGAGACAAGCGGCAGGGAAAAGAAATCTGTGAAGGAGGATTTATGGCAAAGAGAGAAACAAGTCCCGAACTTACCGAAGAATTTAAAAAGACGCTCGAAATGACGAAGATCCTCGACGTGGAGGTGAACGATGAGCTCAAACGCTCCTTCATCGCCTACGCCATGGCGGTCAATAAATCCCGCGCCATTCCCGACGTCAGAGACGGCTTAAAACCCGTGCATCGCCGCATACTTTACGCCATGCACGAAATGGGCCTTTATAACGACAAGGCGTACCGCAAGTGCGCGCGTATCGTCGGCGACGTCATGGGTAAATTCCACCCGCACGGCGATTCTTCGGTGTATGATGCGCTCGTCCGTCTCGCGCAGGACTTCACGATCAATTTCCCGCTTGTGGACGGCCACGGAAACTTCGGCTCGGTGGACGGAGACCCGCCTGCCGCCATGCGTTATACCGAGGCACGCCTTACAAAGCTCGCCGCCGAAATGCTCCGCGATCTCGACAAGGAGACGGTGGATTTCTTCCCCAACTTCGATGGCATCGAAATGGAGCCCGCCGTTCTCACTTCCCGCTTCCCCAACCTGCTTGTCAACGGGTCGGACGGTATCGCGGTCGGCATGGCGACGAACATTCCCCCGCACAACCTCGCAGAAGTCATCGACGGTACGATCGCCATGATCGACAACCCCGAAATTTCGGTCGAGGAGCTCATGCAATACATTCCCGCGCCCGATTTCCCGACGGGCGGCATTATCATGGGCAGAGGGGGCATTCGCAAGGCTTACAGAACGGGACAGGGCAATATCATCATCCGCAGTAAGTGCGAGATCGAGGAACACGGCACGGGCGCAAACGTCCGCTCCCGCATTGTCGTCACCGAAATTCCCTACCAGGTCAACAAAGCGCAGCTCATCGTGCAGATCGCCGATATGGTAAAGGATAAGCGTATCGAAGGAATTTCGGATATCCGCGACGAGAGCGGCAGAGAGGGCCTCCGCATCGTCATCGAATGCAAGAAGGACGCCAATGCGCAAGTCGTTCTCAACACCCTCTACAAGCATACCAATCTGCAAACGTCGGACGGGATCATTCTCCTCGCGCTCGTCGAAAACGGTACCGAGCCGAAAGTTCTCAACTTGCGCGAGATCCTCACCTATTATCTCGCCCACCAAAAGGAAGTCATCCAGCGCAGAACGAAATACGATCTGCAAAAGACGGAGGAGCGCGCCCACATCGTGGAGGGACTTGTCATCGCGCTCGCAAACATCGACGAAGTCATCCGTATCATCAAGGAATCCCGCGATAAAAACGATGCGACCGAAAAACTCACCGCGGCGTTCGAGCTGAGCGAAAAGCAGGCCAACGCCATTCTCGAAATGCGGCTCCAACGCCTCACCGCTTTGGAGGTGGAAAAACTCAAAGAGGAGCTCGCCTCATTGCAGGCGACGATCGCCGACCTCAAAGACATTCTCGCCAACGAATGGCGGGTGATGCAGATCATTCGCGACGATCTCACTGCGATCAAGGCAAAATATCCCTCCGGGCGCAAGACGGAAGTGTCCGTCGATTACGGTGAAATTGACGACGAGGACCTCATCGACGAGGAGGACGTCGTCATCTCCATGACGCACGGCGGCTACATCAAGCGCTTCCCCGCCTCCGAATACCGCGCGCAGAACCGCGGCGGCGTGGGCGTTACGGGGCACAAGCCCAAAGAGGACGACTTTGTGGAGCAGATGTTCGTCTGTTCCACCCATATCCCGATTCTGCTCTTCTCCAATCTCGGCAAGGTCTATTCGATCAAGGGGTACGAGATCCCCGAGGCCAACAAGCAGGCGCGGGGGAGGGCGATCGTCAATATTGTCCAGCTCAATGCGGGAGAAAAGATCGCGGCCATTCTGCCCGTCTATGAAAACGGCACGGGTTACCTTGTCATGGCCACCAAGAACGGCCTCATCAAAAAGACGGCGACAAGCGAGTTCGACCGCATTATGCGAAGCGGCAAGATCGCGATCAAGATCAATGAGGACGACGAACTCATCTCCGTGCAGTTCGCAAGCGGCAGCGATGAGATCATCGTGGCTTCGCGTTCGGGCAAGTGTATCCGCTTCTCCGAGGAGGACGTCCGCCCCATGGGCAGAGACACGATGGGTGTGCGCGCCATCAATCTGAATGAGGGCGACGCCGTGGTGGATATGCTCGTTTTGAAAGAGGGCTTTGATATTCTCACCGTTTCCGAAAACGGCTACGGCAAGCGCACCGACCCCGAAGAGTACCGTACGCAGACCCGTGCGGGCAAGGGAGTCAAGGCGGGCGTATTCAACGAAAAGACGGGGCTGCTCGTCAATATGAAGCTCGTGCGGGACGATCTCGACGTGATGATGGTGTCCTCGCAGGGGATCGTCATCCGTATGCACGGCGACGCGATCTCGCGGATCGGGCGGAACACGCGCGGCGTGCGGCTCATGAGCCTTCGCGGCGGCACGGTGGCGACCGTTGCCATCACCGACCGCGACGACGAAGCGGAAGTCGAAGTTCCCGAGGAGACGGCGGCGGATGTGCCCGTCGAGGCCGAGGACAGCGAAGAATAAGCGATAAAACGCAATACGTATTGCAAAAACAAGTAAGATACAGCGGCGCGGCGGGCTAAAAGCCCGCCGCGCCGCGCATTTTTATATCGTTAAATCAGTACGAGCGCCAAGCCGCCAAGCGCGGCAAACAGCGAGGGGATCGCGACCGTAACGCCCATTTTGAGAAAGTCGAGATAGCCGAATTTGAGGCCGTGTTCACCCAAGATGCCGCTCCACATGATCCCCGCGAGCGCGCCGATCGGGGTGAGAAACGCACCCACGTTGGAGCCGATCACGGTCGCAAACATCGCTCCCAAGCCTCCGCCCGCCTCTCCGATGACAGAGGAAAAGAGCACGCTCATGGGGATGTTGTTGATGACATTTGCGGCAAGAAAGGAGAGCGGCCCGTATTTCCAAACCGCAAAGCCGTCGCCGAGAAAGTTCCCGATCATGGCTGTCACGCCCTTTTGTTCGAGTACCACGATCATCACGAACATCGAAAGGACGAAGGGAACCAGCGCATAGGGAGCGCGTTTGAGACAACTGAAAAGCTCGACGGGTTTTTCTCGCCGCACAAGGGCAAACAGAAGCGCAAACAAGAACAGGCTCCCCACGGCGCAGAGGGACACGAGCCACATTTCCAGCCCGATATAGGAGCCGATCGCAAGCAGCACCGTGCAGACGGCGAGGTGCGCGATGCCGACCCAAAGGAGGGGTTTGTCGTGCAAAATCACCGCGTGGGGTTCCCCTCCGAGCGGGGCGGAAAGTTTCTTGCGAAAGAGGAGAAACAGGCACAAAAACGCGACCGTTCCCGCAAATACGGTGGGAACGATGCTGAGTTTGAGGTAGGAAAGGAAGTCGATCCCATAGGCGGTCGCAAGATAAATATTGGTGGGATTGCCGATAATAAGGGCCATGCTCCAAGTGTTGGCGGCGACAAATTCCGCGGCGAGATAGGGCATGGGGTCGATGTCCGCATTCTTTGCGAAATAACAGATGAAGGGAGTGAAGGAGAGGATGATGATGTCGTTCGAGGTGAATACCGTCAAAACGGACACGAGCAGATAGAGAACGACGAAAAGTTTTTTCTGTCCGCCGTGGCCGTGCGCGTGTTTTAAGGCTGCGTTTGCAAGATAGCGGAACAGTCCGAGTTCGTCCAGGAACACCGAAAGTACCGTCATGGAGAGAAAGAGAACGAGAATTTTGAGGGGATTGATGGCAGTATCCGCCACGAGCGCATTGCCGAGCGCGGGGAGGTCCGCCTGTCCCGCAAGCAGCAGAACGCCCGCCCCCAGCAGGGTGACGAGCCAATAGGTGGAGATATGTATCTTCCCGAGCCTGAGCTTGGGGAAAAAGAGCACGCTCGCGATCATGAGAATACAGGTCGCGGCGCAGATGAGTATCGCAGGCAACATAACGCTGACCCTCTTAATCTTTCAAACCTGCAAAATTTTAGCACAATCACGCAAAGAAGGCAAGCGATTTTTCGGGAAGAAAACAAGAAGGCGCCGTCCGCCCTTCCGATTTCGGAAGGGCGGACGGCGCTTCGGTTTCCCACGCATTTCGGGTTATTCCGCAACTTTTTTCGCGGGCTTTACTTTTACGCTCCCGCAGAGCACTTCGGCATAAGAGTAAGACGTCTTGCCCAGAAAACTCTTGTCGTTTGGGCGGACGGTAAAGAGGGCGGGGTACACGCCCGAAAGTTCCCCGCAATATTTGAGGACTTTGTTTCTGCCTAAATTTACGGTTACGTCCACCTGCGTGCGGAAGTAATCGGCGATCGTCTTTTTAATGGCCTGTATGTCGTTATGGCGCTTTATCATGTGGAAATTGTAGACATGCCTGCGTTTTTTTATACCCCGCAACGATTTTTTATGCCGCCGTCATAAGCGCTTTTTCTCCCGCATAACATAGAGGGAAACCAAAAATCGGGAGTGAAAATCATGATCAATACGCAGACGGAAACTTTTCGCGGCTACGGCAAGGTCGGCGAGGCCAACGGACAGACGGCCGTGGAATGCCGCTTCGGCGGCGAAGTGGAAACGGTACTCTCCGCGCACGCGAGCGTCACGCTTTTGAGTGCGGAAGCGGCAAACGGCGAAGTGCGTTACAGCGGACGGGTGCACTTCTCCATCGTGTACGAGAGCGGCGAAAAAAAGGTCTGCCGCGCGGAAAAGGGGGTGGAATTTTCTGCGAAAGCCGCCTCGGAACTCTGCTGCCCCGCCTTCACCCCGCGTGTGAAATTGCAGACGGAGAACATCTCGGTCCGGCGGGAGGGGGCGAGCGTTTACGTCACCGCGTTGCTTGGCGCGGATGTCGCACTATACGGCGAAAAAACGCTCGAATATCTCACCGACGGCGATCTCATCTGCAAACGGGAAAGTTTTCCGCTCGTCACGGCGCATCTGTGCAGCGGCACGGCGGAGGCGGACGACGAGTTTGAAACGGATTTCATCGGCGACATTTTGCTACATGCGGAGACGGTCAACCTCACAGATACCCATTGCGAAACGGGCTCCCTGGTCTTGGAGGGAGAGGTCAACCTCGGCATTCTCGCTTTGAAGGGAGAAAACTCCCTCGTCTCCTTTGAACGGCTCGTGCCCTTCCGCGTAGAGATCCCCTGCGACGCGGCGGAGGCGGGCAGAAGCGCGGAGGGAAGCGTATGCGTCAGCGATATCGTGTTGCACGCCGATTCGGACGAAGAACAGGGCAAATGCAAGATCGCGGCGGAACTCACCCTCTCCGCCGAGGGCTGCGTGTATGAAGAGACGCAGATCGACGGCGTTTCGGATGCCTTTTCGACTACCCATGACGTTGTCCTCTCGTATGCCAAAGCAGATTGCTCGGGTGTGGGAGAGGCGTTCAAAATGACCGAGCGCATTTCGGGAAAGGCAGCGCTTTCCTCCACAGTGGATTTTTCGGATGTATTCCAGGCGGTCACTTTGCAGCGGGCGGAAGCCAATCTCGTCGCCGAAGAGGGACGGCTGGAAGGGGTCGCCATGGCCACGCTTCTCGTGCTGGGCACAGACGGAACTCACCGCGGCATCGAACTCAGCCTCCCGTTTTCTTTGGCCGTACAGGCAGAAGGAGGATGCACCGTCTCCGTGCTCGCGTGCGGCATGTCGGTGCGGCAGCGGCAGGAGGGAGAAGTGGAGGCGGAAGTCACGCTCAAAATTTTGCTTCTTCCCCAAAAGACATGGAGCATATCGCCCGTGTGCGCCGTGGAGGAGAGAGAACCGCTCGTGCTGTCCGATAGCGCCGTCAGCGTCTACATCCCTCGTGCGGGCGACGGCCTGTGGGAGCTTTCCAAGAGCTTGAAAAAACCGCCCGAAGAGGTCGCAGCAAGCAACCCGGACATCGAATTTCCCATCAAAAAGGGACAACGGGTCATTATTTACCGCAAAAAAGATCTGTAAGGGATAGGGCGATCCTGCCGATAGCAAAGGGGCGCCGCCCGCGCTTTGCGCGGGCGGCGCCCCTCGCGTTTTACAAATTTCCATGTATATCCTCTGTATCTTTCCGCATACTGCAAGCGGAGGAACAACATGAAGAAAAAGATTTTATCCCTCGCGCTTTCGGGCCTGCTTGCGTTTTCGGCGGTCTTCGGCCTTGCGGCATGTAAACCGCAGGAAAACAGCGGCAACAACGGCGCCAACAGCGGAAACGGCAACAATAGCGGCAATGGCGGCAATAACGGAAGCAACGAAAATACCAATAACAACGGCAGCGGCATCAAGCCCGGCACGGTGATTACGGATGAAACGGTGAAAAACTCCGTCTTTTCGGCTTTGGCGGAGGCGGAGATCGAAGGGCTCACCTATTCGGGCAGCATAAACCTCTCCGTTGTGCAGGGCGCAATGACGCAGGCGCAAAAAATTACCCTCGAAGGCGCCTTCCAGCTCGATGAAGACGCGGAAGGAGACCTTTACCTCACCATAGACGGCGAGGATGATCTCCTTTATCTTCTCGGATTTTTGCGTAAGGACGGCGTTTACTATACCATGGGAGATGCCGAAGGCAAAACGGTGGATTTTTCCGCTCTCAAAGCGGACTTGAAGGCGGAAACAGACCCCTTGATCCTCGAAAAGGGGGAAACGGGCCCCGCACAGAGTATTTTGGCTGCGCCTGCCACGGTGAAACTCCTGAAAAATATGGCCTCACTTTTTGCGGGGGTCGTCACCAAGACGGAGGGCGGCTATTCCCTCGCTTTTGACCTCGCGGAGGGGATCGAAGACCTTTTTGTCGGAGCGGAGGCGGTCGCAGAGGCGATCGATAAAACCGCTGCAATGACGCTTACGGGGCTCTTTTCGCAAAAATTTGTGAACGACACCCTTACGAGTTTATTGAACGGCATAACGGCGAAGGAGCTTGCAGACTTTATTACGCTGCTCCCCGCGGAGTTACAGACGGCGCTGCCCAAGCCGGAAAGCGGCACGGCAAAGGACTATCTTTTAGGCCTTCTTCGTTCCGGCAGTTTTTACACCGCCGTGGCGGGCGAAGGCGAACCCTGGACAAATTATCAGACCTTCGGCGAGGTGCTTCTCTCCGACGTAGTCTCCGTTTTGACGGATGGAGAAGTGGAACTCGGCTCTCTGAAATTGAAGGAAATGCTGCAAGATTTTGCGGAAGGGTTTGAAAATCGCATTGTATCCCTTCTGATCGATCTCCTGTCCATCGAGGGCACGGTGACGGAGGAGGACTTTGACCTTGCGGTAACGTTCTCCTTTGACGACGACAAAAAGCTGTTGGGTCTTGCCTTGGATGCGCTTGCCGAGGGCAACGTTTCCGAAAACGGCGAAGAGCAGCAGCCGGACGGCGGAACGCAGCCGGAGGACGGCAGCGGCGATCAAATGACGGCAACGGAGAGCTCCGCAAAGAGGGTCCACATCGGGTTGAAGGTGAGCGCCACCTGTGCGCAGTCGCCCGAACTGTTTGACCTCAAAGGCTGTCAATATCAGGGTGAAAACGGCGCTGTCACGATCGAGTAATGATCGATGAGCAGGCAAAATTTCCCGGGAAAGGGCACGCCCTCCCCTCGCACTGAGCGGGGGGAGGGCGTGCCTCGCTTTTCCGAAAAAACCTCTTGCCATTTTTGCCGTAATGTGGTAAAATAAGGGCAATGAATACCGTCCATTTGAGCGTACAGGCAAAAATCAATCTCACTTTGGATCTTACGGGAACGGAGAATGGCTATCATTTGCTCGATTCCCTTGTCTGTACCGTGGACCTTGCCGACCGCATTGTCGCAAAAAAACGCAAGGACGGACTGATTTCCGTCTCCATGCACGGCATGGGGAGCGAGAGCATTCTTCCCGAGGAGAACAACGCCCAACGCGCGGGTGAAACATTTCTTTCGGCCTTCGGTACGACGGGCGCGGACATCACTGTCTATAAGAATATTCCCATTGGCGCAGGTCTCGGCGGCTCCTCCGCGGATGCGGCAGGGGTTTTGAGCGCCATGGCGAAACTGTATGAGATAGAGGATGGCGCGGCGATCAAGTCGCTCGCCGATTCCTTGGGCAGCGACACGGGCTACCTTCTTCAAGGCGGATTTGCCCGCCTGCGCGGCAGGGGAGAACAGGTGGAACCGCTCGGCGAAACGCCGCTCTTTCATCTGCTTCTGCTTGTGCCGAGGAGGCAAGTTTTCACGGCCGAATGCTATCGTCGCTCGGACGATTACCCAAAGCCGCAGCCGCACACCGCCCGTGCGCTCGAATGTATCCGCTCGGGCAATCTCGAATGGGCGGCAAAGCTCTTCTCCAACGATCTGTATCCCGCGGCAAGAGCGCTTGTCCCGGAGGTCGAAGAAGCGCTCACCGCGCTCCGTTCGCTTTCCCCGTGGGGAGCGGGCATGACGGGCTCGGGGAGCGGCGTATTTGCGGCGTTTGAAACGCGGGAGCTTTGCGAGTGGGCGAAGAGCCGCTACCGCGGGGAGTGCCGCGCCTATGTTTTGAAAACTTCCGGGCCGCAGAAGTTCTGCCCGGCAGAATAAAGTTTGAGGTAAAGAGATGGAAGAAAGAATCATCGACGATCCGAGAAAGATCAAGATCAAGCGCAACGCGGCGGGCGGCATTGAGGACGCGACGGACGACCTTGCGCCCGACGAAGAGATGGAGATCGAGTTCCCTGAGGAGATCGAGATCCCGGAAGAGCTCGACGAGGACCTCATCGGGCTTGCGCCTTCTCAGCTCGAAAAGGAACTTGCGCGCCGCAAAAAGGAGGCCGAGGAGGCCGCTACCGAGCGGGACAAGCTGCTTGCAGCAGGCGAAGAGCGGCTCAAAAAGGGGAAATATGAAGAGGCGGAACCGCTCTTTGCGCAGGCGCTGGTGTACGATCCCGCGTGCGTGCGGGCAAAAGAGGCCGCATGGATCTGCCGCACCAAAAACTTTACGGAGACGGACCCTCTTTACAACAGTGAGTATGCAGAGGAATTTTCCATGACCGATCCCGAGACCAAAAAATTTTTGCGAGAAAAGGTCGGCTCCCGTCTCGAAGCGGAGAAGCGGGCGTTTGAAGAAGAAGCTGCGCCGCTGCGCGAAAAAGTGCGCGGCGCGCAAAAGGAGAGGCGCGGAGCCTTTTTGGCCAACCGCAATTATTACCGCTGGCGGCTGTTGGTGTTTGGCGCAATCTTCTGTGCCTTTGTCGTCGCCACGAGCATTTGCGGAGCGCAGATCGTGCACGTGCGGAACGATCTCCCTCTCTACCTCGTCATTGCATTCGGCGCGCTCGCCCTTCTCGATCTCATTCCCATCATCTTTTTTTCGCGGAAGTATGTCGTGGCGCAACGGCTCGTGAGCGACAACGAAAAGCTCTCCTCCACCGAGGACGGTGCGCGGCTCGAAGAACTTGAAACCGCGCTCGAAACGCTCTCCCTCTATCTTGAAGATTAAAGAATGATCGAACGTTTCTTTGACGTGCTGTTGTACGTTGCTTTCTTTGTCACCGTTCCGATCTTTGTCATCGATTTGGTGCGTTTTCCCGCTTGGGTCAGGGAGATCGACGTCACAAAGAACAAAAAGGGGAAACCGCTCGATCGGTATCTTGAAAACAGATTCTTGCTACTCGAAGGAAGGATCGCCCTCACGGTCGTGCTCTGCGCGGCGGTGAGTATCCTCTCCTTGTTGCTTGGCTCCTTTCCGAGAGAGATCGAAAACCCGGGGTTTCTTCTGTTTCTTCCCGTTTTGCTCATGGTTGTCATGACGGGATTTGGAGGAGTTTTCTTGGGACAATTTTTTTTGAACACCGCGATAAAAAACAACATTTTCAAAAAGACAAATCACTATCCCACGATTCTTGCGCGCAACCGTTCGCAATTCGGCATGGGTGTATTGATCGGCTTTTATCTCAGTTTGGTCGTTGGTTTCCCGTTGTTGCACTTGTTTTTTACACTGAATTTAATTTGATTTCGGGAAAACCTTCTTTTTGCTCCCCGCTGTGGTGGGAGGGGTTCTGGGCGACGAACGGACTACAAAGCGTCATGCTGAGCCGCATTGTATTCACGTAGTCCTCAGGAGAACGTCCGCGAAGGCATCTTGGCACGTTTGGGTCGGCTTTTTAACGAACTTGGACGCAATAAGATTCCCTCGGGGAACTGCCGTGTCGGACTTCGTGATTGCCGTAACGGCTCGGAATGACGTGATTTGGGAATGGGTTTGCGTATATGACCTGCCCCCACTTGTGGGGGCGGGTGGCGAGCGAAGCGAGACAGGTGGGGGCACATACTTCAACCCCCACCACCGCCTGACGGCGGAGCCGCCCCCTTCAAAGGGGGCAGCTCTTTTTCTTTTCCCGTACAATAGGGGCGTTTGTTGTTTTTGAAAATATTTTTCGGAAGTCTATTTACAATTTCCGGTTTTTGCGTTATAATAACGGCGCGGGGGAATCCGCGGTCAAGGAGGAAAACATGGAACTCATTTACACGGGAGTCGGCAAAAAGGTTTACCGCGACGGCGACAAGCTCATTAAGTCTTTCGACGAGACCTATTCCAAGGCGGGGATCTTGAACGAGGCGCTCAATCAGGCGCGCGTCGAGGAAACTTCCCTCAACATTCCCAAGATCCTCGAAGTTTCCGTCATCGACGGCAAATGGTCGCTCACGTGGGAGTTTATCGAGGGGGAAACGCTCGACGCTCTCATGAAAAAGAATCCCGAAAAACTTGATGAGTATCTCGATTTCTTTGTCGATCTGCAAATTCGCATGAGCAGAGAAAAAGTGCCCCTCTTAGGGCATCTGCGCGACAAAATGCACGCAAAGATCTCGGCGAGCTCCTTTCCCGCAACCGTCCGCTACGATCTGCATGTACGGCTCGACGGACTGCCCCGCCATAAAAAGCTCTGCCACGGCGACTTTCAGCCGAGCAACATCATTCTCACCAAGGACGGCACGCCCTACATCATCGACTGGGCGCATGCCACGCAGGGCAACGGCTCGGCGGACGCCGCGCGCACCTATCTGCTGTTCCATCTGCATGGCCAGCCCGATGTCGCCGAAAAATATCTGAAAAAATATTGCACAAAGACGGATACGAACATTCAGTACGTCCAACGGGTGCTGCCCATCGTCGCGGCTTCCCAATCGGTAAAGAACAAGCCCGAAGAAGCGGAATTTCTTGCCAAATGGGTGAATGTCTGCGATTGGCAGTAACATTCGCAGTAAGATTCGCAGGCGCACGCGATCTTCGCCCCTCGGCTTTCGTTGAACAGAGCTTGGGGGCGCTCTCTTTTTTATGATCTATCTCGATTATGCGGCAACGTCGCCGCTCAAACAACCGGTGTTAGACGCGATGATGCCCTATCTGACGGGCAAATTCGGCAATCCCGATTCTCTGCATGCTTTCGGCAGAGAGGCGGCCTATGCCGTCACGTCCGCACGCGATCGAATTGCGGAGATTCTCGGCGTAAGTCCGGGCGACGTCTATTTTACGTCCGGCGGCACAGAGGCCGATAATTGGGCGGTGCGGCGCATGGGAACGGGCCGCGCGCTTCTTTCTCCCATCGAACATGCCGCTGTGCTCTCCGCGCTCCCTTTGCGCGGGGGGAAGAGAGGGACGGTCTGCACGGTCTCCGCGGATGGCGTCGTCCTCCCCGAAAATCTTTGCGGATCCTTTCGTGAGGATACGGGGCTCGTCTGCGTCATGGCGGTCAACAACGAAACGGGTTGCATCCAGCCCATCGAGGAGATCGCAGAATACGCCCATGCCCGCGGTGCGCTCCTCTTTTCCGACTGTGTACAGGCGGCCGGAACGCTCAAATTGTCGGGCGTCTTGCGTTTTGCGGATGGAATTTCTCTCTCTGCACACAAGATCGGCGGGCCCAAAGGGGTCGGTGCGCTTGTCGTGAAAAAGGGCGCAAAACTCAAACCGCTCCTCGTGGGAGGAGAGCAGGAGCGCGGAATACGCGGCGGCACGCTCAATGTGGCGGGGATCGTCGGTTTTGCCAAGGCGCTCGAACTTTCACAGCAAAACAGGGAGGCTTTTTGCGCGCATACAGGCATGTTGCGCGATGCGTTTGAAGAAAAGATCTGTTCCGCGCTCGGTGGCGGTGTGAAGCGGGACGGCGTAAACCGCGCGCCGAATCTCTCCCATCTGACCTTTGAAAAGGGCAGCGAGGCTTTTTTGAATGTGCTCGATCTGCGCGGCGTGGCGGCCTCGGGCGGAGCGGCCTGCTCGGCGCACGCGGCGCTCCCTTCGCATGTGATGCTTGCCATGGGCAGAACGCCCGAAGAAGCGAAGAAAGGCGTCCGTTTCTCCTTCGGCGCGGAGACTACGAAAGAAGAAGTCCTCTTTGCCGCACAAATCATCATCAAATCGGCGCAGTGAAGCCGATCGGAAAAGCGGGGCCTCCCAAATTTGGGAGGCCCCGCTTTTCCGATATTTTGCTTATTCAGCGATTGTTCGGAATAGAGAACAAGCTGCAAAAGTTTTCCGATCAGTGGAACGGGTCTATTGGAACAGTCCGTTGATATATTCGGTCAGCTGTTTGGCATAGATCTCATGCGCGGTCAGGTAGGGATGTCCGCCGACGCCCGCGTCGTTTTTCTGGAAGGTTTTATAGGAGATCTTGGCGTCGTTCATCTCCTCAACGGCCTGCGTAATGCCCTTGTTGATTTCATCGCCAAGGCCCATCATGCCGTAAGCGCATACGATGTAGGCGTCGGGATAAACCTCGCGCAGATGGGTGAGAAAGGCTTTGTAATCGACGGGGAATTGCTTTTTGTATCCGTAATTTATTTCCAGGATGTAGGAGGAGTCGTTCGTGCCGAGATTGAGCACCACCACATCCATATCGGCGTCATAGGAATAGGGCGTTTTGGTTTGCAGAGAGGTGTAGGTGTGCAGGTCGGTCATGCTGAACCCTGCGCCCCACCTGTCCGCTTTGACGCAGATGCCGGAGTAAGAGACAATGGAAAAATCCGCGCCAAGACGCTTTCCGGTGAGGAAAGCATAACTCAGGCAGGCGTCGGAGTTGTCTGAGTTGCGGGAGATATTCGCCGCCCCCCTCAAAAGATCTCCATAGCCGCAGGTGATGGAATCGCCGATAAATTCTATCTTGAAATCGGATTTCTCGGGAATGCGCAAAAACCGATCGGCATAAAATTCATTGACGGCAATTCTGCCCTCGTCGATCTCGCTCGATTTGTGCAGGGCAACGATGTGTATGCCCTCTTCAAGATTTTCGGCCAGTGTCACGCTGTCCCCCGAGACAAAGGGCGTAAATTCCTGCATTTCTCCGTCAATAAATACGCGGCCGAAGATCTTCATGCCGTTAGCGGGTTGAGTGACGGTGAGCTTGGCTTTCAGCTCCGTGCCGTAAAAGGCCACCTCGATCCCCGAGCCGCAGTTGTCGATATTCACGACCCCCGCTCCATTGTCCATTCTGCCATAGAGATTGACGTATTTTTCGTCGAAAGAATTGACTTCTTCCGCCGTGGCATCTTCAAAGACTTTGACCGTCATCGTATCGGACGCGCTTTTTCCCGACTTGGCGGTATATGTCGCGGTGACGGTCGCTTCGCCGTATCCTTTTGCCGTAACGGCGCCCGTTTGATCCACCAAGACGACCGCGGGATCGCTCACCGAAAAGGTGCAGACCGCATCTTCGGAGACGGTTTCGTCCACCTCCACCACAGGTGCGAGCATAAAACTTCCGCCGTCGGCGAGCAGATTGTGCTCCTTTTCGGGGAGAGTTACGGAATAGACGGAGGTATCCTCAGGTTCGGGCTTCTCGGGCTCGGGAGGGGTCGTCTCTTGCGCGCAGGCGCCAAAGAAGAGGACGGACATCGAAAATACGGCGCCCGAAAACAGGGCGGCTATTCGGAAAGTTCTCATGAATAACTCCTTATCGTTTGTTAGCATCAGTTTACCTTAAAAATGGAAGTTCGTCAAGGGGTTGTGAAAAAATTATGAAAATTTTTTTCGTAAAATGCCGAAATATCCCCCATGCTGCGACAAAGATCGCAGATAAAAGATGCTTCTAATGCAAATTTTTTTCGCATATATTAAAATGCCCGAAAAAAATCGGAGACATAAAAGACAAGCGAGGTATAGAATATGGACGACGAACTCAACTATGCGGAAATGTTGGAGATCCCCGTTGAAACGGTCACCGTGCGGCGGAAGGAGCGGAAGAAGAAGGAAAAAGAACCCGACCTTCGGGAGCGGCTCGTGGAAGAGGTAAACGAAAAACTTGAATCGGAGGACCCGTCTTATGCGGAGAGCACTCCCATTGCGCGGGATGTTCCCTATGAGGGCCGCAAAAAGAAGATGGAGCGGCGGGTGATCGTCGGGGAATTTGTGGCGGTATGCGCGCTTTGTGCCGCGATTTTCCTCACCAATATCTTTCTGCCGAACAGCGCCATCAATACCTTCGTGCGCGGTTTATTCGGCGCAGGCGAAACCGCGCAGACGGACATGCGTACCTATTCCGAATTTACCCTTTCCCCCGTGGTGAACGATACGGTGAATGCAGAGCTCGCGGTCTCCGAAACGGGTGTGCTCTCTTTCACCTCTCAATGCAGCGTATATTCTCCCTGTGCAGGAAAGCTGGCTTCGCTCAACGGCAACGCAGAAACGGGCTATACCGTGGAAGTGAAGCACTCCGAGCACTTCTCCACCATCATCAGCGGGTTGGACCATGTCTATGCCGCGGCGGGCGACGAGGTCAAAAGCAATATCCCGCTCGGTTATACGGACGGCAACGGAGAAGTGCGCGTAATGTTCTATGAGGACGGCACGCTTCTCAACTGTCTTACCGTCAACGACAACACGCTTGCGTGGAGCTGATTTTCGGCTGCGCATCCACCCGCTCTTTGCCTTAGCGCTCGTTGTTTCGGCGTTTACGGGGCAGTTGCTCCTGCTCGTCTCGGCGGCGTTTGCCGCCCTCGAACATGAACTTGCACATGCCCTCGTCGCGCGGAGGATGGGTTTTTCGCTTGACAAGATCGTGCTCATGCCGTACGGAGCGGTCATCTCGGGAGACATCCGAGGGATCTCCCCCATGCAGGAGATCCGTGTGTGTCTCGCGGGGCCGCTCATCAATGCGCTTACGGCGCTCGGCTTTGCGGCGCTTTGGTGGTTGTGGCCCGAAACTTACCCCTACACCGATGTCGCGGCGCATGTTTCCCTTTCCCTCTTTCTCGTCAATCTGCTGCCCGCCTTTCCGCTCGACGGAGGCAGGATCCTGCGGGTGCTGCTGCGCCCTTTGGGGGAAAGGAGAGCCGTTTGGATCTGCCGTGCTGTGAGCTTTGTCACGGCGGCGGGACTCTTAGGCGGGTTCATTTATACCTGCTGCATGGCGAAGCCGAATTTCGGCGCACTCTTGTTTGCGGTGCTGCTCGTTGCGGGCGGGTTCGGCGGCGGGGCCTATGCAAGGTTCGTGATCGGCCCCAAGGATTTTTCCCGCGGGGTGGAGGAACGGCGAGTGGCCCTTTCTGCCGAAAAAACGGCAGGCGAGGCAATGAGGTTTCTCCGCGAGGATAAATACCTCGTCTTGGTGCTCTTTGAGGGCGGTGAATTTTTGGGCGAACTTCCCGAAGAGGAACTTGTCAAAATATTGCAACAGGAGGGCTACTCCAAAAAGCTCAAAGACTGCCTCTCCCTCTGAGGGGGAGGTTTTTTGCGCGCGCAAATCTCTTGCTAAATTCAAAAATGTGTGTTACAATAGGAAAAACTTCTTTTTTGGATCGATTATGAAGAAGGAATGGTTTTTCGATCGCTTCTGCGGTGAGCAGATCGCGATCTATGCAGAGGACGGGAAGATCGTAGAGGCAAGCGTCGAGGACGAAAAGCAGGGAGATGTTCTCGGCAACATCTATAAAGGCAGAGTCGCCAACGTGGTGCCCGGAATGCAGGCCGCGTTTATCTCTTGCGGAATGGAGCGCAACTGTTATCTTCCGCTCAACGAGGGCGCGTCCATATTTTCGAGCTACGACGGCAGGGGCAAGTCCTCGTCCGCAGAGCTCAAAGCCGGCGATGAAATTTTGGTGCAAGTGGTAAAAGCGCCCCGCGGCACAAAGGGCGCCAAGGTCTCCTCGGAACTTTCCTTTGTGGGCAAGGACCTCATTTTTTTACCGCGTACGGACTTTTTGGGGATCTCCCGCAAGATCACCGATGAAAGATTGCGGGAGGAACTGTTGAAAGAGGCGGACAAGCTGCGCGAGCCCGGGCAGGGATTTATCGTACGGACGGCGGCCGTGTCCGCGACAAGGCGCGCCTTAAAAATCGAATCGGAATACTTAAAACGCATCTGCCGCGCCACATTGGAGGCCGCAAAAAACGCGCCTGTCGGTACGGCGGTGTATCGGGAGTGCGAGCTCCCCATCAAGGTGATGCGCGATTCGTTGGGCGATGCCGATGTCAAAGTTTATGTGGGCGACGGGGAACTCTATGAAAAGGTCTTGCGGCTCGCAAGGATGCGCAGCGACCTCGGCGAAAAGCGGATCGTCCGTTATACGGGCAGCCGCAGTATGTTCAATGCGTACGGATTGGACGAGCAGATCTTTACGCTGACCGACCCGCAGATCAAGCTCGATAACGGGGCGTACCTTGTGCTGGACCGCACCGAGGCGATGACGGTGTTCGATGTGAACACGGGAAAATACACGGGGGACAGCGACCTCGAAAGCACGGTCTTAAAGACAAATCTGCTTGCGGCGAAGGAGATCGCCCGGCAGGTGCGCATCCGCAACATCGGCGGGATCATCGCCGTGGATTTTATCGACATGGCCGAGGAGGAGCATCGTCTTGCCGTTACGGCAGCGCTCGAAGCGGCTCTTTCCGAGGACAGAGCCAAGAGCAGAGTGCTCCCCATGAGCGATCTGTGCGTAACGCTGTTTACGCGGAAGCGGCTGTCGGGAGAGCTGTCCTCTTTTTTGCTCAAACCCTGCTCCCACTGCACCCGTCAAGGGTATCTTCTTTCGGACATCTATATGGCCATGCGCATCCGCACCGCTATTTTGAACTGTTTTGCGGAAGGTTATCGGGCCGCAGTCATCGAACTCAACCGTGCGCTCATGAATAAAATTTTATCCGAACGCTATTTTTCGGATGAGCTTGCGGGCGCATGGAGCGATAAGCGGATCTATCTGATCCCGCATACCGCATTCCCCGAGGAAAAATTTTCCGTCCGCGGCGACAACGCGCAAATTTTAACTTTGCCCGATACGGCGCAGATATTATATTGATCTTTTGATAAAACATAGCTCTCCGCAAACGCGGAGAGCTATGTTTTATCGGTATACTTGATCCCGAACTCATCTTCGAGGCCCAAAAGATGATCGGCAGAGACTTGAAAAATTTCGCAAAGCCGTTTGAGGTTCTCGATGTCCGGTTGCGTCCTTCCCTGTTCCCAAGACGCGTAGCAGTTGGGCGATACCGAAAGAAGCGTATAGACGTCCTTCTGCGTCATGTTCCGTGCACGGCGGATCTCTTTGAGAGAATCTTGGAATTTCATAAAAAAATTTTATCTGATTCTACCCAAAATGGGTTGACACTACCCAAAATTGGTAGTAATATAGGTATGTGCAAAAAAAATTAAAGGATACAGGAGAAGAAAAATGACAAAGAAGAAAAAGCGGATCATCGGCTTGATTGTCGCGTTGGTGCTCATCGTTGCGGTTGCGGCAGGCGCGCTTGCGATCTACTTGATTGAGAGCAAGCACAAGTTCGTCTTGGACGAGAGCGGCGAGGGGTATATTTTTGAGCGCATCGGAAGTTTTCATTCAAACGTCGAGGTGCCCGCCGAATACGAGGGCAAGCCCGTGATCGCGATCGGCGACAAAGCATTTGCGGATAGCGGTCTTGTACGTTCCGTCGTACTGCCCGATACTATACGTTCCATTGGAGAGTACGCCTTTGGCGGATGCAAAAAACTTGAACGCGTCACCGTTTCCTCGTCGGTGACCTTTATCGGCGCAAGAGCATTTTGGAATTGTGATAATCTTCAAACCATTGAAATTCCCGACCTAAGCGCGTGGCTGAGGATAGAATTCGGCGGGGACGCTTTTTCGCGAACTCCATGGCGGCTTTCCGTCGGAGGGACGACCTTGACAAATCTTGAAATTCCGGGCGGGACCGAAAAAATCAACAGTTACGCCTTTTGCGGGTGCCAAGGACTCACCTCTTTGAAGTTAAATGAAGGATTGACGGAGATCGGGGAAGGCGCGTTTGCGGGCTGTAACTTTGAAACGCTAACTTTCCCGTCGACGCTGAAAAAGATCGGCGGCTCGGCGTTTTCGGGTTGCACGGTCAAAGAACTCACCTTCCCGAAGGGGTTGGAGGAGATCGGAGAAAGTGCGTTTATCGACAGCGAGGTAAGTACGCTTGATTTTCCCGCGGGATTAAAGACGATCGGACAAAATGCGTTCGGGAAAGGGCAAAATCTGACGGAAGTGCACATTCCCGCGTCGGTAACTTCTATCGGAAGCGGAGCGTTCAACACCGCTCCCGACAATTATGCGGTCGTCACCTTTGACGGGACGAGAGAGGAGTTCGGTAAAATTTATCAAAAGGGCAACATATTCGGAAAGGGTTGGTGGAAAGTTGTCTGCATTGACGGGGACTATTTTCAATAAATAAGGGCGTCCGCCCGCAGCAAAGCTGCGGGCGGATTTTTTTCTTGACATTTTTTGTGCCCTCCTTTATAATAGATGCATATGAAATTCATCGAACTTACCGTTCATACCACAAGCGAGGCGAGCGAGATCGTCTCGGACGTCATGTGGGAGTACACCTCCTACGGCGTCACCGTATGCGATTACAATGATATTCTTGCCTTGCAGCGGGACAGTACCGTCTTTTGGGACTACATGGATGACACCGTTGCGGAGCCGAAACAGGACGTTCTCGTCAAATGCTATTTCTCGCCCGCAGAAACGGAAAAAATTTCCGCCGTCATGGACGAGATCCGCACCCGCTGCGCACTATGCGAGGGAGCGATCGACTTCGGCACCCTCGAAGATACCAAGCGCGAGATCGATGGGGATGATTGGATCGACGTCTGGAAAAAGCACTTCCGTCCCATCCATATCGGGCGCATCGTCGTCGTGCCCGAGTGGATCTCCTATCCCAAAGCGAAAAATGAAGAGATCGTCTCGCTCGATTCGAGCATGGCGTTCGGCACGGGCGAACACGAGACGACGCGCATGTGCGTAGCGCTCTTGCAGGAGTATCTCAAAGAGGGAGACGTCGTGCTCGACGTGGGCTGCGGAAGCGGCATTTTGGGGATCTCGGCGGCGAAGCTCGGCGCAAAGCTGTGCTATCTTTCCGATCTCGACCCCATTGCCGTCAAAAGCGCAATACATAACGCCATGAGAAGCGGCGTCTCGGAGAAGGTCGCCGTTTCGCAGGCGAATTTGCTCGACGGGTCGGATTTGAAGGCCGATCTCATTCTTGCGAACATCACGGCCGAGGTGCTTGCCCTGCTCGCCCCCTCGGTCCCGAACGCACTCAAAGAGGGCGGCATCCTTATTTTGAGCGGGATCATCAAAGAGCGGCTCGATTTTGTCAAAGAGACCTACGGCGGGCTCGGCTTTACCCTTCTCGAAGAGAAGTGCGAAGGCGAATGGCACGCCCTCGTGTACAGAAAGTAATTTGCCCCCCATATTTGGGGGGTGGAACGCAGTGAGATAGGTGGGGGCGCTTGCTGTCCCTTTTAGGGAAAGTACCCGAACGCAGTGAAGGGGAAAGGGTTTGCCGAGAGTTTTGGCGGCAGGTACCGCCAAAACCCCGTCGCGTTTGCCGACGCTCCTGTCGCGACGCAGCTCACAGCCCACTGGGCTGTTG
>CANRPN010000020.1 GCA_947632505.1 uncultured Clostridia bacterium
GAGCCGCTCCCGGTCCAAATAGAACTCCCCTTTCTTTCCTTCTTCTTTGGGTTCGCCGTAGCCCATCGTCCAGCCTGCGCCGTCCTGCCCCTGCGGGCCTGTTTCGCCCTGCGGGCCCGTTTCGCCTGCCGCGCCCTTTAACCATTCGAGAAATTCCGCTTCCGTGCCCTCGTGGCCGTTTTCTTTCCAAATTTCATATGCGCTCTTGCCGTCTGTGCCGTTTTCGCCCGCTGCGCCCGTAAGACTGTTTGCCCATTCCTCTTCCGTCATGTCCGATTCCGGGTGATACTCCTTCCAAATTTCATACGCGCTCTTGCCCGCTTCTCCGCACCCGGCAAAACACATTGTAAGCACCGCCGCCAGAATGACCACCGCGATCTTGATCGCCCTCTTCTTCATTTTTATCTTCTCTCCTTTCTTTTTTTGAAAATAAATAATTCCGTCGGGATGATAGCCCACCCCGACGGAGCCGTTTTAGTTGAGTTTTGCCTTATTGTTTTTTTAATGTAATATCAAAGGTATTGTTCGCAAAATCCTTGTTGCCGAAGATGATCAAGGAGTTGTCCGCAGGCGTGGTGAACGTAAACTTGACTTCTTCGTTTTCCACGCTCCTCACGATCTCGTATGTAGGCCCGATCACCATCAAATAATCGTCATTGGGCAAAGTTACGGTGATGGTGTATGCGTGCGCATCCGCAATGGTGTACGGGACAAACGAGAAGCCCTCTACCGTCACCGAGGTCGATTGCAGTGGATTAGGCACCAACACCGCGCTGTTTGCCGTATCGAGGGGCATGAGATACGCCGTCAGCTCAACCGCCGTTGCCGAATTTGAGGCAAAGGTGATGCTCGTATCCGACGCGTCGGCAACGATCGCGCTTGTATACAAATTATACGATGTAAACTGCGTTACCTTGCCGCCGTACTCCGCGGTTATGACCGTGCTTTCGTCGTAGATCTCCCCGGTCAGCGTTATGACATAGCAACCCGTAAGTGCAAGATCTGCGGTGAAGCTCTGACCCGCGCCGACCGTCATATCGAACGCGTCCGTGTCGGGCGTGATCGTGACCGCCTCCAACGCCATTGCTTTGCTCCGGCCCATATAGCCGAATGCACCTGCTGCTGCGATCGCAAGCGCCAAAAAACCCGCCAATACGATCGACTTCGTTTTCGAATTTACCATATTTTACTCCGCTAAAATATTTGCAGAAAGCCGATTCAACATCGGCCCTTGCAGTTCTTACCTATATTTTAGCAAATCCGAAAAAAAACGTCAAGCAAATCGTTCTTTTTTAATTATAACAATATTTAGTGCTCTCTCGAAAATCAATAAGTAAAACTTATACTACATAGTGAACCGTCCACAAAATTCGACAAAATTTTACAAAATTCCGTATATTTCCCGAATGCGGTTTAAGGGCACGGGCGCACAATGCCCGTCGGCTTGCTCCACTTTGAGAACAACCCCCTCCCGCGGGAAATCACCCTTCCCAAACGGCACACTCACCTTCGCCCCCACGGCAATTTCCGACGTCGGCGAAAGATACCAATAGGGCGCTCCGTCCACTTCTACTTTAACAAAAGTATACCGATAATTGTCACGGATGACTCCGCCGCTCAGTGAATGTATCATTTTTTTCTCCTTATGAAATGCCGCTTTGTATCTTGCGGAGGCCTTCCCTGAAAGACCTCTGCGGATGAGATCTTGCCACCACCCCCTCACAAGGAGAAGGCGGCTGAGGCGGTTTCTGTCACCACCCCCCTACCCCCCTCCTTGGAGGGGGCAAGAATTTCAGAACATGAGCCTCCTTAGAGGGGGCAAGAATTTCAGAACATGAGCCTCCTTGGGGGGCAAGAATTTCAGAACATGGGCGCGAAAATTTTCGCCAGCTCGCAAATGCCGCGCCATACAACGCTCCGCTTGGCGTCCTCCTCCGTCTGTAACCGAGAAATCTCAAACGTCTGCAAATAATCTTCTTTGAGCGCCTCGTTGGCCTTCGTCTTGTACATGAGCACGGCGTCCTCGAAATGGTGCAACAGAGAACGATAGTCGAGATTGATCGTCCCCACGACCGCGATCTCATCATCCGCAAGAAAACTTTTGGCGTGAATGAACCCGGGAGTGTATTCATAAATTTTTACGCCGCCCCGAATGAGCGCCATATAGTTGGAACGGGTGAGCGCAAACGGCACCTTTTTATCGGGAATGTGCGGCGTGACTATGCGTACGTCTACCCCCCGCGCACTCGCCGAAAGCATGGCCGCGCGCATACGGTAGTCGATAATGAGATAGGGCGTCATGATCCAAACATATCGCTTCGCCTGCGACAAAATGCCGATGTAAACATCTTCGGCAAGGTGCCTGCCATAGAGCGGACGCGGACCGTCGCCATAGGGCTGCACGACCCCCTCCCCCTCAAAAACTTCAAACGTCTCGGGAATGTAGGGCGAAAAATCCTCCGATTCCTTGGCCCGCAAATTGTAGAGACGCAAAAACATTAGAATGAGCCCTTTTACCCCCTCGCCTTCGAGCCGCACCGCCGTGTCCTTCCACATGCCGAAAGGTTGCGTCTCGTTGATGTATTCGTCCGCGAGATTGATCCCGCCCGTATAACCCACTTTTCCGTCGATGACCGCGATCTTGCGGTGGTCGCGGTTGTTGTGCAAATTCGTAACAATGGGCACAAACGGATTGAATTTTACGCAGGCGATCCCCGCCTTCCGCAGCTCTTTATAATACCCCGCGCGCAGCTTGCCCATGCAGCCGATGTCGTCATATATGACGCGCACTTCCACCCCCTCTTTCACCTTCTCTTTGAGCACGTCGAGCACGGTGTACCACATCTTTCCGCGCGCAAGAATGAAATATTCGAGGAAGATATACTCTTTCGCCTTCATGAGGTCGTCTAAAAGCCGCTCGTAGAACGCTTCGCCCGTGGGGAAGTACTCCGTCTTGGTGTTTGCATAGGCAATGGCATTGGCGTTGCCGTGAAACAGCTCCTCGGACAGCGGCGCCCAGCCTTTCATTTGCGCCGAAAGGGTCTCCGCGGAAAATGCCCTCTTCGCAAACGGACGGGAGCGCTCGTTGAGCAATGCGTATGCCCTGCGCTGCTTTTTCGAGGGACGGTTGTAGGAAAACACAATGTAGATCGCCACGCCGAATACGCCGAATACCACGACGCAAAGGATCCACGGGATCTTGGTTTCGGGGAGCATGTCGCGGTTTACCACGCTGAATACGGTAATGAGCACGACGATCCACTGCACCGCCGCAAAAATAAAATGCACATAAGGGGACGCCGCGGGGAAATAAGCGGCGAGCGCTTCCTCCGCAAAATACATCGCCGCGATCACGATGAGCGCATTGACCGCAAACGTCAGAATGATCGTCAAAGCGACAATGAAAAACCGGCTGAAAAAGATTTTGAAAAATCGTTTCATGAGGTACTCCTTTCGTAAAGATAACATCCGCAGGGAAGCTCGCTGCGCGCAAAACCGGGAAGAGACAGAGCAGCCGCAATATGCAGACGTTGGAGCCGCGCGCACCCCGCAAAGGCAGAAGGGGCCTCTGCGGAAAGACCGCACAGATCGAGCTCTTCCAGCATCGGACAGCCCGAAAAGGCAAATTCCGAGAGCGCGCCGCCCGTGATCTTCACCCGTTTGAGCGTTTCGGGCACGCTGCCTCCGAAATTCCATGCAAGCCGCCCGCCGCTCTCCGCGCCGCTTGCCGCGCTCCCCACAAAGGGCAGCGTCAAAGAGACGAGCGCCGTGCAGGGAGCAAGCGCGCCTTCATCGCAAAAGTCACAATCCCCGACGGTCAACGAGGTCCTGCCGGGAAGCGCCGCCAAAAGCCGCCTCCCCGCGGGCGTATCGAGATACACCGCTCCGTCCCCGACACGATAGGGCGGCTCCGCTTCGATCGTTGCAACGTTCGTGCCGATGAGCGCGGACGCTTCGAACTTCGCCTCCGCACGCAGGACCAGCTCCGCCGCCCCCGAAGTGCGGAGCGTATCGTTGGGAATGCCGCCATCCAACAGGACAAGCGTCTCGAACGCCCTGCGCGAGGTGCGCTGCACGCGGCCGCCGTCGAAAGCGAACAGATCCGCAGAATAGTATGCCGCATTTCCGAATGTATTCCACAGTGAGGCGCGTTCGAGACGGGAAAGCCCTTCGAATTTCGCCGTAAGAAGGGCGGGAAGGTTCCCCGTTTGCAGAACAGACACGCTCTGCGCATAACCGTCCCCTGCGGCAATTTCGCCGCGCAGCCCCTCCCGTTCGAGCACGATGCACCCCGCTTCCGCCTCCGCAAGAGACGAAAACGCGGCCGCATAGGACTCTGTGCTCACCGTGCCGTCAGACCACTTCACCGTGTATTCCTCCTCTCCCGCGGGAGAGAGCGTGTGCAAGAGCGGAAACAGACACAAAAGAGCGCACGCAGCATAGCAGAGCGCAAAACCGAGCGCGGCAAACGCCCTCTTTTTGAAACCCGTTTTGCATTTTACCATTTCAGACGGTGAAGCTCCCCCTTCATCTGCATTCCCGAAAATGCGTTCTGGCGCAGCCCCTCATACACCGCGATCGCCACCGCGTTCGATAGATTGAGCGAGCGGAGATCCTCTAACATGGGAATGCGCACGCAGTCGTCCGGGCGGCTCACGAGCAGTTCCTCGGGAAGGCCCTTCGTCTCCCTCCCGAACACGAGGGCGTCCCCCTCGCCGTAGGTCGCCTCGGTGTAGACCTTGCGCGCCTTGGTCGTAAAAAGATGCAGCGGCGCCCCGTCAAGTGCGGCAAGCGCCTCGCCGAAATTTTCATGCACGCGTACGTCCACGAGGTTCCAATAGTCGAGCCCGGCGCGCTTCAAATAGCGGTCGGAGAGTTCGAAGCCGAGGGGCTTTACCAGGTGAAGGACGCACCCCGTTGCGGCGCAGGTGCGTGCAATGTTGCCCGCATTCTGCGGGATCTCGGGCTCTACCAACACGACGTGAAACATGTGATTTTCCTCAATTTGTCGGATATTTCGGAAGCCGGACCGATATTTGATATTTTGAAGGCGGTTTTTTCGCGGGAAAGCGGAAAAATCGCTTGACACATCTTTCGGCTTTTTCTATAATAGGAGCTGTGCTTTGCGAGTGCGCAACGCGGGAAAACAGACGGGGGCTTTGGCCCGCCGGTCCCCACGGCGGCCGCGGACGGCGGCAAGCGCGCTTTGCGGGCAATTATCCTGCTTACACATCCCATATTTTTTCTCATTAAAACGTCGGGCGTTTGCCCGGCGTTTTAATTTTTTCCCGCCGCAGCACCGTTTTTTGATTATAGCATGAAACGCCGCTCTTGTCAACTGTCGGATAGATTCATTTCGTGCACTTATAAATGATTAAAAAAGTATAATTATTACTTATAGCCAAATGGCCGCAGCTGGGCGGCGTTTGTTTTGGTTTTCACGTTTTTTGCATTTTTTTCTCGGTATGTACTGTGTTTTTTGCTGTTTTTTTGTGAATTTCTGCCATTTTTCCTCTCCACCCCTTTTTAACTTGCAATTTTATATTTTCTGTGTTAATTTATAAATATCCCGATTGCGGCGAATATAATTTGTCGCATTCGTGCGCGCATGTTCCGGGCGAAAACGCCGCGGCTTACGGACGGCGCAAAGATTCGAATAAATTTTTATGGAGGAATGCCATGAAACGTTTGAAAAAGATCCTTCTCACCGTACTCATCGCAGCGATGACACTCGGGCTCTCGCTCGGGCTCGCGGCGTGCGGCGGTGAAGAAAAAACCGTGACCTATTCCGTCACCGTGACCTGCGAGGACACCTCCGTGCTCGCCGGCGTAAAGGTGCAGCTGAAAAAGGACAGCGCCTCTTCCGAGGCCAAGCAGCTCGAAAACGGAAAAGCCGATTTCGAACTCGAAGCGGGCACCTACACCGTGGTGCTCACGGGCGTGCCCGAGGACTACACCTATGAGAGCAAGACCGTGACCGAAGCCGCTCCTTCCGCCTCAGTGGCCCTCACGAAAAAGGACGATCGGCCCGCGGACGGGTTGGCCTCCTACACGGTGACCGTGACCTGCGAGGACGCAGATGTCCTTTCGAAGGTAAAAGTCAAGCTCATGTTGGGAACTACCGAGGTGGGCGAACAGGCTCTGACGGACGGCAAGGCGAGCTTTAAGCTCCAACCGGGGGATTACACCGTGACCCTTACGGGCGTTCCCGCGGGCTATACCTATGAGCCCAAGACTTTCACGGCCCCCAACTCCACCGTGACGATCGCCCTCACGAAGGAAAGCGTTTCGTCGGCCGCAGACATCACCGTAAAAGTTGCGGCAGGCAATGACGTGTTCGGCAAAGCGCAGCCCGAGACGGCCCTTAAAAATGCGAAACTCGATCTCTATGTCTCCGAGGCCGACCTCAAACCCACGGCTTCCGCTACGACAGATGGCAGCGGCGTAGCGCACTTCGACGCCCTTGCGGCGGGAAAATATCTCGTATCCGTCAACGGCGTGGGCAGCGGTTCCCTCACCGTGAACGGCGCCGCCGCGACCCTCACGCTGAACGTGCCGCTCGGCTCCGAGGCAGCGCCCATCGCCTGGACCTTGGGCGAAAACGATTTGCCCTTCACCGAGGAAGTTCTCACTTCGCTCGGCGAAAAGTCCGTTTTCTGCTCCCTCTCCGTGGAAAAGGACGGGCTCTACTCCTTCGACGCCGATAATTACAACGGCAACGTGATAAGCGATCTGTTTGAGGACGGGCTGATCGGCTCGGAGACCCACATCGCCGTGACGCTTACGGCGGGAACGGTTTATACCTTCGAATGCACCTCTACGGGCGCGCTCGCGGAAAGCGGACAGTTCGGCTATAAGATCACCGTGACCGAGGGCGACACGCAGGAGGGCGGAAGCGACGCTCCCAACATCCCTTGGACGGGCAGCGGCACGCAGGCAGACCCCTATATCATTACCACGCTCAAAAACACCTACCGCGTACAGATCAAATACGAAAACGGTGCATACGTTCCCGTTTATTTCAAATATACCGAGACCGCAGCCGCAAATTACGCGATCTACTCCTCCGACCAAAACTTCTATCTGACAGTCGGAAACATCCATTACGTGGGCGGCGGAGATGCCTCCTCCGAGGCCTCTCTCTTCCAGACGGCGGCGGGAACGGACTATGTGTTCGTGCTTACCCCCTATGACGACGAGGAAACTTCGAACGTGACCGTCTCCTTCACGATCGGCGACTTCACGGGCTATCTTCCCAAGTGGGAGGGCAGCGGCGTGTTCCGCACCGCGGCGGGCGCCGAAAAGGACGACCCCTATATCGTGACCACCCTCGTAGACAGCTACGAAGTGCACGGCGCAGACCGCGTCTACTTCAAATATGCGGCGACCGAGACCAAAAATTACACAGTCACGCTCGAAGGGACGGACGGGTTCGACTTCCTTTTGAGAAATTACAACAACGGCAAACCCGACAGCGGTACCCATTATGCTTTGAACGCCTCCAAAAAGACGGCGGTGATCTCCCTTACCGCGGGCACGACCTATCTCTTCGGCGTGTTGGGCGGGGGCGACGGACTTGACGGCAATATGGCGTTCGTCGTGAAGTTTACGATCACCGAGGGCGGCACTCCCGAGACCGAGACGCCCGAAGAGCCCGGCGACGGCACGGCGAATAAGCCCTACAAGATCGAGAACATCCTCGGCGAAAACACACTCAATGTCACGGCGGAGGGGCTCTACTATACCTTCACTGCGCCCAAGACGGGCACCTACACCTTCACGGCGCAGACCACCCTCTATCTCTCCAAATTCCAAGGGAGCAACGGGAAGACCCTCAATGCCTTCACGGGCAGCAAAGTGGGCGCGACGAAAGATTACGAACTCATTGCGGGCATCGCCTATACCTTCAACCTGAGCGGATTCGGCGGCGCATCGGTCAGCGAAGTCACCCTCAAAGTCGAGCTCAAAGCGGAGGCGCCCGCCGTCACTCTCCCCGAAGAATTTAACGGCAACTGGAAGGGCGTGAACAACGACTACTCCCTCAGCATCACGGGCGGCAATCTTACCGTGATAAAGAACGGCGCGCCGATCGAATCGGTCATCACCTCGCAGGCATCCCAAACGATGGCGGGCAAGACCTCTTACTATGTCACCTTCGATGGCAAGACGTACACCCTCCAATGGAACAGCGCGGGCGAGAAGATGCTCCAACTCTATCTCAATTCGAACACTGCGCTCTACTTTGTGCCCGACACCCTTCCCGCGTTCACGTTTGACGCGGACCTCTGCGGCGAATACGCCGACCGCGAAGGGAAACTGCCCGACCATATTGTCGTCTCCGCAAACGGCATTTCGTGGGCGAACCATACGATCGTGCTCGTCAGCGATATGACGGCCGAATATCCGGGCTTTGACAAGGCGTTCGCGGCCTATGTGGACGGAAATCCCGAACTCGTGATGTTCGGCAATGATTCCATCTACTTCCAAAAAGCAGGTCTTTATTTCGACAGCGTTAAAGAGGGCGGCGTCACCCTTCCCGCGGAATATCTCGGGAATTGGAAGAGCGCGGACGGCAAATATACCCTCGAAGCGACCGCCACCTCCGTCACGCTGAAAGAAAGCGGCTCCGTCGTGTCCGCTACCCTCAAAGAGGAAAAGAAGGGCAGTTTCAGTTACTACTACCTCACCTTCGACGGAACAGAGTATGAACTGACCGCTTTCCTGCCCGGGACCCTTTCTCTCATGGGAGAGACGTCGATCCACTTCGCAAAAGATCCCCTTCCCAAGGTAGACCTCTCCTCCTTGACGGGCGTCTACTATTCGGCGGACTTCCTCGGCTACTTCGTGATCCAAGCGGACGGCACGATCAAATGGGGCAGCCATACCGTTGTAGCGGTCGCGGCTCCCTCCACCAGCCAATACGGCGAGAGCGGCTATCCGCTCTTTGTGGACGGTGCGCTCTATACGCTGATCGCAGGGCCCTCGGGAAGCTATTCCCTCACGGACACGAGCGACGGCACGGAGTACGAACTCACCTATGTGGGGACCGAGATCCCCGAGGCAGACGGCTCGCAAACGAAACCCTATATTCTCGATACCTTCCTCGGCGATCATACCATGCCGGGAATGACGACGACGCAGACATACTATGTGTTCGAACTTCCCTTCCCCGCGACCCTGACCTTTACGGCAAAGGCGGCAGGCTTCGCGGTCTATATCAACGGCTCCGCATGGGCGGCGACCTCCGCAACTTCCAAGAAGACTGTGAACAATCTTTCGGGTGTGGTGACGCTCGGCATTCAGAGCTTGAACGGCACGGCGGACGCTTCCTTTACGATCTCGCTCAACTACACCGTGACCGTGAAGGGCGCGGATAAGGACGTTTACGGCAACACCCACAACGAAAAGGGCAAGAGCGGCGTGACCGTCACCCTCATGAAGGGAACCGAGGCAGCACAGACCGCAACCACCAATACGAGCGGCGTGGCGACCTTCCTCGTCACCGATCTCGGCGAATACACCGCCAAAGTGGACGATAAGAGCTACTCCTTCACGAACGCCGCTTGCGACGTGACCCTTTTCAGCGAGACCGTGCTCGGCAGCTCCTCCGAACATCCTCTTTCCCTCGCGCTCGGCGCAAACGAGTTCAACCTCTCCGAGGAGGTGATGGAACAAGCCGCAAGCGGCATCTACTATGTCTTTGAATGCACGTACAGCGCGACCTACACCTTCACCCTTTCGGAAGCGGAAGCGATGTTCATGCTCATGGACGATGCGGGCGGCGGGCTCAACCTCGGCGCCCTCGGCGGACTGACGGGGAAGATCGCCCTCGAAAAGGGCAAGACTTACACCGCAATGCTTGCGGGCGGTTCGCCCGTGACACTGACGATCGGGCTCGACCTCGGCAACGTGGAGGGCGCGGGCACCAGGGAGGACCCCGAAGTGCTCAAAACGCTCGATCCCGTGTTCCGCTATGTGGGGATCGATGCGAACTCCGCGCGCTACTTCCGCTTCGTGTTGGATAAGAACTATGCGATCACGATCAAGGCGAGCAAGAACTGCACGGTCGGCGGCTCGCTGGTCGGCAGCGGTCAGAACCTCAACGCAACGAGCAGCCTTACCGCGATCGTCAAGAAGAACACCCCCGTGGACTTCTTCGTATTCCTTCAAAAGAACGTGGGCGAGGGCTATGTGGAGCTCACCTTCGAAGGGACCGAAACGCCCGACATTCCCTTCGGCGGCAGCGGCACGCAGGCAGACCCTTACAAACCCGATAACTTTGCGGGCGATTATGAACTCTACGTCACTAAGAACAAATATGTGTATTTCGAGTACACCGTGACGAAGGATACCACCTACAAGGTGACCTTTATCGAAGGCGTAGCGCTCACCTTCTATCTGCCGACGGGCACTCTGTTCCAAACGGCGAACAAAAACAGCCTGTCCTCCTCCAAGACACCCGACACCTTTACCGTAACGGCGGGCACCAAGCTCACTTTCCGGCTCTATGCCGACGCGACGGGCCTTGTGAAGTTCAAGATCGAAGAAGTGACGGGCGCATAAAAGCCTTACGAAAACCGAGAGAGCGGGAAACCGCTCTCTTTTTTTGCCGGCGCCGAGAATAAGGTAGAGATGTCTCCATGCGCTTCGCTTAGTCGACATGACATTAAAATTGTCATTTCGACCGAAGTGAGCATAGCGAGCGAAGTGGAGAAATCTCAACCTTGCTGTCTCCCAAGGGGTGGGCAAGCGGCGGGTTTTGGAAATTTCTGAAATCTTTGTGAAAACGCATTACGCCCGCCGCTTTCATTGACAAGAAGAACATTTTTCGTTATAATGGTTTACGTGACACTGTTTATTTTGTACTTTTTTCCTATGATCGGAGGTTCCCATGAAAAAAAGTTTGCGTAAAGTTTTGCTTCTATCGGCATCGTTGGGGCTCGCCCTTGTGGGCTTTTCGACGGCCGCCTGCGGGCAAACATCCGTCGGTGAACACCAACATCTCTACGGCCCGTGGACGGTGATCTCTGCCGCGACCTGCACCGAAAACGGTATGCGCTCCCATACGTGCGTCATTTGCAAAGGATCCGCCGAGGAGGAGATCCCCGCGCTTGGGCACAATTTCGACGGGGGACGGGAGACCAAACCCGCCTCCTGCATGCAAACGGGAGAGCGCACCCAAACATGCAGCCGCTGCGGTCTGACGCAGACGACGGACATCCCCACCGCCAACCATAACTGGGACGCAGGCGTCGTTTTGGTACAGCCCACCTGCCAAACGGAGGGCAGTATGCGCCTTACCTGCAAGACCTGCCTCGTTTCGCAGACCGTTTCGCTCGGCTTCGGCGCGCATGACCCCGTGGAGACGAGCCGTACGGAGGCAAAATGCACGAGCGACGGCTCCATCTCCTATCGCTGCACCGTCTGCAACCAAACGCTCGACGACGTGGCCATCCCCGCGCTCGGACATCGCTGGCGGCTCGGCGAGGATGACCTCGAACCCACCTGCACCGAAGCGGGCTACCGCGACCGCATCTGCGAACGCTGCGGACAGCAGGAAAAGCAGACCATTGCCTCTCTCGGCCATGAACTCCCCGAAGAATTTACCATCGATAAGCTGCCCACTTTTGACGACACGGGCCTGAAATCGCAGCACTGCATCCGCTGCGGCGCGCACGAAAACGTCACCGTCATCCCCAAGCTCGATGAAAATTCTCCGATCGAGTATGAATTTCGCATTTTGCGCAACAACGGGAACAAGCTCTCGGAACCTTCGATCGTAATTACGGTTTACGACGGAGCGCAGCAGGTAGCGCAGAGTACCCCTTCCACCCTGGTGAACGGCGTCTTTCGCTTCTCCCTCTTGCCGAAGGCCTATACCGTGACAGTTTCCAATCTGCCCGAGGGCTATTCCGCCGAAACCGTTACCATGCAGCCCGGCAATCCCTACTGCGACATCTATCTCACGGCGGCGCCCATCCGGAGTACGGCTCCTTCCGGGACCCGCTATACCGTGGGCTCGGTGATGTATGACTTTACCCTCTCCCCGTCCGTGACGACGAGCGGCAAGAGCTACACCCTCTCCGAGCTCCTCAAAGAGAAAAAGGCGGTCGTGCTCAACTTCTGGGCCACCTGGTGCGGGCCCTGCCAAAGCGAATTTCCCCTGCTCAACCAGGTTTACGAGCAGCTCAAAGGCGACATCGAAGTGCTTGCCATCGACCAGAGCACATCCGACAATTTGCAGAGCGTGAAGCAATTTGCCTCCTCTTACGGCCTCACCTTCCCCATGGCCTTTGACAGCGTGAACCGCCTGCAAAGCATGTTCGGCGTGACCGACATCCCCACCACCGTCATCATCGACGCCGAGGGCGTTGTCTGCGAAGTGCACACGGGCACGATCGTCTCCGCCGATCAGTTCCGCGCAATGTTCTCTCCCTACCTTGCCGACGGCTATTGGAAAAACACACCCGCCGCCGTCGCTGCGCTCGGCAGTCCCTGTATCTTACCCCAAAAGCGCACCCTTATGGACTAAAAGGAGGACGTGATGAAAAAATTATTCCGATATATGATCTTGACCGCGATCGCGGCGTTGACATTTTCTTTGGGGCTTATAGCCGCCGGCTGCGGCGGTAAAGTGACCCTCTCTTTCGACGCGGGCGAAGGCTCTCCCGTGCAAAGTATCGAGGCGGCCGCGGGGGAAAGCGTGGAGCTCCCCCTCTCCCTGCGCGAGGGTTATGCCCTCTTGGGTTGGAGTACCCAAAAAGAGGGCGGCGCCGTACTCACGGGCTCCTTGCCCGCACCCGCGGAAAACACCACCTACTACGCCGTTTGGGCGGAGGGCTATCGGGTCTCCTTTGAAGCGGCGGGCGGCGTCTTTGCCGAAGGCGAACCCGATCCGCTCACGCTCGCCGCGGGCACGAACCTCTTAGAGGCCGTCAAAAACATCTCCCCCACCAAGAGCGGGCTCCTCTTCGGCGCGTGGTTTTTGGAAGATACCGAGATCACGAGCGGTACCAAAATGCCCGCCGAAAACATCACCGTCACGGCAAAATACAAGGTGGAGTATGCCATAGAGACCTATCTCCTCAACCCCGCGGGAAATTCCTATGTCCGCGGCGGCGAGATCTCCTATGCCTCCGGCTATGTGGGAGAGACCGTCTCCCCCGACGCGCCGATGGTGAACGGCTTTTCTCTGAATGCGGCGCCCGCAGGCGAATCGCCCGTGACGACGGTCCTGCTCGACGCGGACGCAAGCCGCAACATCTTTCGGTTTTACTATGACAGGCGCACCTATCAAGTGCTCTTTGACGCGAACGCCGCCGGCGCGACCGGCAGCATGGACGCTCTCGACTGTCTCTATGAGGGCACCGTGACCCTGCCCCAAAACAGCTTTTCCTGCCGCGGCTATCGCTTTGCGGGATGGAGTTCGTACAGCAACGGCGATGTGGACTATGTCCCCGGCAGCCCGCTCGCCGTAATGGGCGACACCGTGCTCTATGCCGTTTGGGACAGGGGCTACACCGACCGCTACGGCGGAGCGGACCTCATCTTCTTCCCCCGTCTCGAACCCGAAAAGGCCATCCTGCTCCGCGGAAACGTGGAGTTCGAGGGAACGAGGAACGGCGATTCCTTCTCGCTTACGACGCCCGCCGGCTCGCTGCTCGAAGGAAAGATCTACGGCAGTACATACAGCTACCGCCGCGATGATCTGACGGGCTCCTATACCTTTATGGAGTTCACGGACGGCGAAGCCTTCACCCCCGCCTATGACCAAAACCGCGTCCTCACCGTGGACAGTTTTCTCAACGGCACCTACCGAAACGGGACCCATACCTGCTCCGGCGAAGTGCTCTACTCCGACGAGACGGGCGACTATATCTTCATGAGCGGCGACGAAACTTTCCGCTTTTTGCCCATGAGAAGCGACTTGTACGATTATCCCGCCGTCTTTTTGGTGGGCGGCGAGGAAGTGGGCGCCTATATCGACTTTGTGCTGGTAGATCCCACCACGGGCATGGGGTATCTCGGCAACAACATGATGCTCATTCTCGACGGTTACGGCTCTGCGATGCTCGGCGACCTGAGTACCTACCTCACCTATGACGGCAGCTATTATATCGAGGGCGTTTACATGATGGGCGCGGCGGAACTTTATCAGATCGTCTGCTTCATCCGCGACCCCGAGGGGCTCCTCACGGGACAGGAGGGAGCGGTGGTGACCAACTATGTTTACACCGTGCCCTTTGAAAGCGGAGAATATAACGGCTATGTGCAGGCGGATAATTTCCGCGGAGAATATTCGGACGAAGCGGGCAACACGCTTGTGCTCGACGGCTTCGGCATCTTTGCGGACAGCTTTGTCTATACGTTCAACGGCGTTTCCTATCACGGGGTCTACGAGACCGAGACCGATCTCCTTTCGGGTTCCGTTGTTTCCCTTACGGCGGAATCGGGCGAGACTTTCTCTTTCGGTCTGGACCTTGCGCAGATGAAGTTCTCCGAACGCAAGACCTTCGGCAAAGGCAGTTACACCGAATATCGCTTTATGGACGGCGCCTCGCTGCAACCTCCTTTCCTCATCCTTTATGAAAGTGACGCGACGGACGGAGACAAGGTCCTCGGCAAGGCGGCGGAGATCTATCTCCCCTCCGAGGACGGGAGCACGCTGATCAAAGCTGGGAGCGGCTACTGCACGGCCGAGCCGATTGGCCGAAATTCGAGATTTTCCCGCTATACCTTCATCCGCACGGACGTTACGGCGGGTTATGAAAGCGACGTTCCCGAACAGTTTGTATTCTTTAATACCCTCGTGACAAGCGCAACGGATTACACTTCCTACAACGCATACTGTCTGCTCGAAGAGACCGTGAACGGAGAAACGACCTCCTATCTTGACCGCTATTCCGTGACGGACGGCGGAGAAATCTGGGTGTGCTCCTCCGTCTCGACGGGCGGGCTGGGCGCGCTCTACATCGACGAGGACGGACGCGTGACAGAGGGTCAGTTCTCGATCGGTTCCAACGAACATTTCCAGGACCTCATCGGGACTTTCCTCTACGCCACCGAGCAAGGCGACATCATCAACCTCTATTTTGATATTTTGGCCAACGACGACGGAACTATCCGCGCCGTGCCGAGAGCGGGCGTCGAACAGATGCTCTATGTCGTGCAACCCACCGGCGTGGAAGCGGGCGGCGTCGGCATACAAATGATCTTCCTCGACGGCGTTTCCCGCATGAAGTACACCGCGGACCAGGCGGTAAGTTTCCTCGAAGGCTCCTATGAGCCCGTGGACACCACCCGCTTTGGCGAAACGGTGTATGCCTTCCGTGTGGGCGCCTCCGAGCGGTTCCGCTTTGTGATCTACTCGCTGTCCGAATACGACGACGTGCCGCTTGCCATCAAATACGACAGTGCGCTGGAACAGGAATTGGGAAAACCGGTCGACGAGGCGGTCTTTACGGACGCAACCGGCGGAAAACTTATTCTCGACGGGTACCATTCCGCCACCCTCGAACTGAACGGGCAGACGCTGGCGGGGAATTACATCCGCGATGAGGTCATGCAGACCGTCACCTTTACTGCGCTTGGCGGCGCGCAATATATGCTTTCCCTCGACTTTGCCGAAAGCTCGTTCGTCCGCCTCGATTGGGCAACGGGACGCTCCTGGCAGCTGCTCGACAACAACTACGAACCCATCAACGGCTATTTCGCCGTATTTGAGGACAACATCACCCAAAAGATCGTCCGCATTCAGACAAGTGCGGGCTCTACGGTGAGCGAGGGCCGTTATGTCGTTCTCGACAGCGTGAACCAAACGTGGGGACATGAAGAATATCTTCTGCGCGAAGTCTCCCTCGGCACGGGCTACCCCAAGAGCAATTACCGCGTGACGTTTGCCATCAACAGCGAAGGCGTGGGCGCGTGCCTCGTGTTCAATCCCGAGGCGAGCGGCGTTTTTACCGACGAAGAGTGGAATGTGCTCGTCCTTGACGGCTTCGGCGCGGGCGCCTATTATACCGATTCTCTCACGGGAAACGGCACCTATTCCGTGATCGATTTCGAGCGCAACTTCATTTCTTTCTCCGTTGACGACGGCCTTGCGGCGGGCACATTGTTCTACTTCCGCTTGGAGGATCAAGTGTTCCACGCTACCGATTATGAAGCGCTTGCGGGCGTTTATCTTGCCGAGAATTTTGAGACCGTTTCTTTCGGAACAGACGGCACTGCATACCTCGGCAACCGGAGCGGGCCCTACTTCGTCCAAAACGGAAAGGCCTATGTCTACATCTCCGACACGCCCACCGAGGTCAACGCGCCGGGCGGCGATATCTATTCCTACAACGGCAAGACCTACCGCCGCTGGGACGGACAGACGCTCCGTCTCAACGGGACTGTGTTCATGCGGGACAAAGACGGGAACTCCGTGGCTGCCCACCCCGACCTCCCCGCGACCCTCACCTTCACTCCCAACGGCACGACGAACAGAAATCTCGCCGCCGTATTCACCTTCCACGGGTACGAAGAAGCATACACGGGCTATACGCTCAGCCTGTACGCATCGGGCGATTCGCTCATGGGCGAGACGGATGGGAATTTCTCCCCCACCGTTCGTTACGGCAACAGCAGCTATCCCATTTCCTTCTTCTATACGGGCGGCACGTATACCTTTGCCGTGACGGCAGGCTACAACAGCTTGGAATATCTCGACCATAATGCGCGCTACTATCCCGACACCTCGGAGGTAAGCGTCCCCCGCGGCGGCAGACTCTATAAGACCGGCTTCGGTTTCGGAGCGCTGCAATTTGAAAAGACCACGATCTCGGGCGATTTCCTCTATCTCTACAAAAAAGATGACCCCACTTACAGCGCTCCCATCCACTTTGAGGGAGTCCCCGAGGAGGAAGTAAAGATCGTCGGCTACGTTCCCGGCTACGGCAACCGCCTTGAAATCGCCTTTGAAGCGAGCGACGGCAAGAACTATCTGCTCAACTATTACGAATATTATCAGGGCGGCGTCTACTTCTGGTGTTACGGGCTCTTCTCCTATCAGGACGTGGAGACGCAAGAATATACCGTGCGCGTAAAGACGCTGCTCTACACCAAGATGTCCATTGCGCCCGGCTACTTTGACGCGCAGAACGGTTCGGGAAAGGGGCTCGGGAAGATCTCCGCCGTCACCCTCTTCGACAAAGAGACCAAAGCTCCCATCGTCGCCTATGATACGGGCATTACGCCGAACGGCTACAACGGCGGCGTTTGGCTCGTGGATAAGGCGGACGTGGTGGAACACGGCAGCACGGGCACCTGCACATGGGGCACGGGCTACCTTGTGACCTTTACCTTTGCGCCGGACGGCTCTGTGTCGGCGGCAAACGTCGAGAAATACCGCTTTGCGCAGGTCGTGAATTACATGCAGCACCTTGTCAACCTCTTCTTCGACGAGGAGGGAAATGTGACGCTTGCAAGCGTGCTCGTATATAACGGCGAATTTGGCAGATATGAGTTCGTAAGCGACCCCCATGACCTTGTGGAAAACGAGGATGGGACATTCTCCTTCCGGGCAACGTGGAACAACGAGGAGTCCCTCTACACCGTCAAAGTGGAACAGGATGAGAATGTGACCTTTACGGACAGCGAGGGAAACAACGTCTCGAAACCCGGCTACACCGTGACCGTGGGCTGAAAACAACGCGAAAAAGCGGCGGGAAACCCGCCGCTTTTTTGTATTAAGAGTGAGACCGCCCCTGCCGCCTTTTGGCGGCAGGGGCGGAATTTGACGCGTTTTTCGGCCTATTTGCCGAGCGCTTCCCGAATCACGGCGTCCATTTGAGGGAGTGCCCGCTCCATTTCCGACATCAGTTTGAGCTGCGTGCGCGCACGTACGAGATTGTGCTCCGGATACTTCGTCGTAAAGTAGACGTCACCCAAAAGATAGTCGGTCAGAAAGCGCATACCGCATTCCGCCGTCATGAGATAGGCCCCATAGGGCAAGAGTTCCCGCTCCCGTGCGGTGATGCTCCCCTTCACGGCTCCGCAAAAGCCCTCCGCATAGGCGCGGAAGAGGGTGAGCGAGAAGTGCACGCGGTCAACGTCCCTCTCGTCCTCCGCCGCCGTAGACGCGCCAAAGCGGATCGAATCGCCGAAGTCGAAGATCATGCTCCCGGGCATCACGGTGTCGAGGTCGATGACCGCCCGCCCGAGGTCTGTTTTTTCATCCATGAGGATATTGTTGAGCTTGGTGTCGTTGTGCGTCACCCGAAGCGGCAGCCCGCCGCTTTTAAGCTCCGCCATGGCGAGCCCGTAATTTGCCTCCCCCGAAAGGAGCCATTCCGTCTCCGCACGGCACTCTGCGGCTCTGCCTAACGGGTCCGCGGACAGCGCGGCGCAAAAGTCGGCAAAACGTTTCGGCGTATCGTGAAAGCGGGGAAGGATGGGCCGAAGCTGCCCCGCCCGAAAACCGTCGAGATGATTCTGAAATTCCCCGAACGCCCGTCCCGAATTTCGGAACACGGCAAGATTGGGCGCCGTTTGATAGGTGACGGTGCCCTCAATAAAATCGTACACCCGCCAGGTGCCCTGCTCCCGCAAAAAGGGCGCGCCCTCGCGCGTGGGCACAACGCGGAGGGTCTCCACCCCCCTTTCCCGCAAATATCCCGTCACGGCGCAGATGTTGCCCATGAGCGCATCCGAATCGGGAAAGATCTTCGTGTTCATTTTTTGCAGAATATAGCGGCGGCGGTCGGTCACAAGAAGATAGGTCACATTGATGTGTCCCTCGCCGTACGGCGAGATCGACAGCGTTTTTCCCTCGATCTCAAACCGCTCTGCGATCGGACGGCAGCGCTCTGTATCGTTCATCTTCGCTCCTTTTTTTCCTTTGCAAGACCCTTCATTTGATTTTTACCGTAACAAGGTTGGTGAATCCCTCCTCGTTGATTTCTTCGTGGACCATGCTTTCAGCCGCGTTCCGGATGAGCATCAACGAGAGCGTGTTCTCCGACGTTTGAGGGTCAAAGATCGGACCGTCGTATTTCATCTGCACGGTGGCGGTCTCCTCGTCCTGAGAATATTCTACGGCGACATCGAGATGAAACCCCTCCGCCAGCGTGGGCAAGATGATCTGTACGCAGAGCTCCTCAAATACCGACTGTGTGCGGTAGATCGCCTTCTGCGGCATTTGGCTCCGCCGCCCAAATTCTTCCAATCCCGTATTAAAGCCGATAAAGTCAAAGTCCTTGGAGGTGATCTGCGTCTCATACACTTTGATGTGTTTGATAAACCGGATGGTCTTTTCCCGCTTGGGATGGTCGAATATCTCCTCGGGGGTCCCCTCCTCGTAGATGCCGCCCTCGTCCATATAGAACACACGGTTTGCGATCTCCCTTGCAAAGTGCATTTCATGGGTGACGATCACCATGGTGAGCCCCTGCCGCGCAAGATCGCGGATGACGGCCTGCACTTCGCCCACCATGGTGGGATCGAGCGCGGAGGTCGGCTCGTCAAAGAGAATGATGTCGGGGTCCATGGCGAGCGTTCGCGCGATCGCGACCCTCTGCTTCTGCCCGCCCGACAACTCATCGGGAAAGTTCTTCGCCTTGTCCGCAAGTCCCACCATGCGGAGTAGCCGCATGCCCTCTTCATAGGCCGCCTGTTTGGATTTCTTCAAAAGGTCCACGGGCGCCGCCATGACGTTCTCGATGATGTTCATGTGGTTGAACAGATTGAAGGACTGGAACACCATGCCCATCTTCCGGCGCACTTTGTTGATGTCGCACTTTTTATCGGTGATACATTCGCCGTCCACCCAAATTTGTCCCGACGTGGGCGTTTCGAGCAGGTTGATACAGCGGATGAAAGTGGATTTCCCCGTGCCGGAGGGACCGATCACCGAGATCACATCCCCCTTTTCGATCGTCACGCTCACGTCTTTGAGCGGCGTGATGTTGGCATATTCCTTTCTCAAATGTTCGATGCGGATCATCTTTACGCCTCCTTTTTGGCCGCGCGCCTGCGTCTCGGGTCTGTCCTGCGCATGACGAGCCCCAGCAGTGCGGAAACGCCCCACGTAATGAGGAAATAGATCAACGCGACGGCAATGAGCGGGAAGAACGCCTCGAATGTGTTGGTACGGATGATGTCTCCCACTTTGGTGAGGTCGTTGACGGCGATATAGCCCACAACGGAGGTCGCTTTGATGAGCGAGACGATCTCGGCAGAATAGGCCGGCAGGAACATCTTCATCGCCTGCGGGAGGACAATGCGGAAAAAGGTACGGTTGCGGCCGTAGCCGAGGGCATAGGCAGCCTCCGTCTGTCCCCTGTCCACGCCTTCTACCGTCAGTTTGAGTTGATTGTACACAAAGGACCCGAAGGTAAGAATGAACCCGAAGATCGCGACCAAAATTCCGCTCAGGTCGGTCTTACCGAATACGACATAATATAGCAGCATTAAAACGACAAGTGTGGGCGTACCTGCGATGATCTTGGAATAGACCTTGGCAAACCCGCGGGCGATCGCGGCGGGCGCTTTGAACTTCGAGCGCGACGCGAGATAGAGCAAAAATCCGAGCAGCGTGCCGCCGAGTACGGCAGAAAAGCTGATGAGGAGCGTGATCCCGATCCCTTCGAGAATCATCTTCCAGCGGCCTTCTTCGACAAAGGTCTTTTGAAAACTCTCCCCGAGCGACGCAAAAAAGCCGCCGCTCTCCCCCTCATAGATTGCCATTACGACGTCCGCAACCAAATACGGATCGCTGAAATTGACTTGTTCCTTGCGCGCGGGGGTCATATAGAGGCCGCCGCACACAAGATCGTACATCCCCGTTGCGAGCCCCGCAAGACCGGACGCAAAGGAAACGTCGTCGGGGGTCCCGATGTTGTAATCGTACTCCTCGCAAAACAGATACAAGACTTCGATCTCGAACCCGACGGGCTCATTATTGTAGCGGTAGACAAAGGGCTTTCGCGTGGTATCAATGGAGATCCTGAGGGGCTTGGTATTATCCGCAAGCTCTTCCAGCGGAACAGATTCGTTTGGCTCCGTCTCGCCGTACCATTTGCCAAGCATTCGTTCGAGCTCGCCCTCCGCGCGGAGCTTTTTAAGAAACTCATTCATCTGCGCTTGGAGGACGTCGCCCTCGTCATCCTTGCGGAATCCGAAGCCGATCTCCACAGAATATTCGGGGACGGTCACACAGGAGAGTTCGGGCTCGGTGCGTCTGACGGAATTGAAATTGGGACGGTCGAGCATGGTGCCGTCCACTTTGCCCTGTTTGAGCGCCATTAAGACGTCGGCAAAGTTATTAAATTCACTGATCGCGGCATTGGGGAACCGCTCGCGGCAAAAACCGCCGAACAAAGAACCCGTTACAACGCCGAGCTTGGCGTTTTCAAAGCGGGAAAGCTCGTTCTCTGCCACCGCCGCGGCTGCGCCCGTTTCCTCCGTCTGCGGTTTTCCTGCGCCGGCGCAGCTGCAAAGACAGAGCGTCAGCAGCAGCAACGCAACGAGAACGCACAGAACCTTTCTGTTTTTCACAGAACCATGCATTTTTCCCTCCTATTTCCCTTTCGCACAGGAAACAGCCGTCTTTCGGCGTCCGCCCGCTTCTTGCAATGAAAGCGCGGATTTTTTCCCTATGGGCAGGTTTTATAATATTATAAAACAATTCTTCTCCCAAAAGCAACCAAATGGAGCCACTCTGCCTTATTTCAAACAAATTTTAACTGCTTTGCCGCCGCTTTGCTCCTCTTGACGCGCTTAAAGGATCCGAACTTCACGCGGGGGAGAGCTCTTTCTTGTCAACCCGCCCCGCCCGCGTCATTCCGAGCCGAACTGTTTTAACGAAGTCCAAAAAGTCTCTCTCCGAGGGAATCTTGCTTTGGCATGGCACGATAGAATCCATGTCATTCCGAGCCGAATTGTTTTAACAAAGTCCGAAAAGCCTCTCTCCGAGGGAATCTTGCTACGCCCAAGCGCGTTCAAACCGAGCCTAAAATTGCACTGCGCCGCCCTTCCTCGGCAGCTCCCCTGCAAGGTTTTAGCTGTCATTTCGACCAAGCCGCGTTAGCGGCGCGTGGAGAAATCTCTTCCTTAAAATGCGGTAGAGATGTCTCAATTCCGCTTCGCTTCATTCGACATGACATTTTGAAAACACAGAGAAAAAGCACCGCATTTGCAGTGCCTTTTCTTGCTCTTGTCGCAAACATACCACCTATGGTTTCTTGTAATTCTATCAAGTCTGATTAGACTTATCAAGTACTTTTAGACTTGCTTTTTGTATAATATTTATGTGAAATTTGCAGAACGCTTAAAAGAATTAAGAAAATCGCACAATTTAAGCCAAATGCAGTTGGCAAAACAGTTGGGAATCAGTCAATCCGCAATCGCCAAGTGGGAATTGGGGAAAACCGAACCGCCCGCATCGGCGATTATTTTGATTGCAACATACTTCCATGAAACAACCGATTATCTTTTAGGGATAACCGACTAAAATCATTTTCCAAACACGAGAAAAGGCACCGCATTTGCGGTGCCTTTTCTCGTTGGAAGGTGGCAACTACCTATCCTCCCGGGGTCGAGCCCAAGTACTTTCGGCGTGAGAGAGCTTAACTTCTGTGTTCGGGATGGGAACAGGTGGATCCTCTCTGCTATCGTCACCACCATGGTATATAAAGCGCATCCTGCGCGTTATATCATGGTCTGTCGCCTCGGTTTCCCCCTCCGGCGACTCCTCTCAATTTGCTTTCCCCTCTTTCCTAACTTACTTGCCTTAGACGGAATTTACTTCTGCCGTAGGCGACCCAATTTGGCAATTACTTTTGCCTTCTTGTCCGATGAAACGAACGAGAGGTCAAGCATGTTAAGACTTGTGGGCAAGTTTTCTCGTGAAAAAGATTGCAACGCAAGATTTTTCACGAAACTTTCTCGCAAATTGACAACTACACAGCAAACAGCAAGCACATTTGGCTTTCAGGCTTTCTCTTCCTTTTGAAATCATAGTCTTTTTGAATTCCAAGACTCGTATTATTCGCTTCCTCAGCTCTCTTGCTGAGATCAAGCCCTCGACCTATTAGTACCGGTCAGCTCAACGCATTACTGCGCTTACACCTCCGGCCTATCAACCTTATCGTCTTTAAGGGGTCTTACCCTTTCGGTGGGATACCTTATCTTGAGGTCAGTTTCACGCTTAGATGCTTTCAGCGTTTATCTGCTCCGCACTTCGCTACCCTGCCGTGCCGCTGGCGCGACAACAGGTGCACAAT
>CANRPN010000021.1 GCA_947632505.1 uncultured Clostridia bacterium
GAGAAATAAAATAATCATATAATAAACTCAATAAAGAAATTTATTTCTCAAACGGAGGATAAAAAAATGAGTAAGTACGCAGAAAACAATCTTAACCGTGGTGAGCATATCGTTCTGAAAGCTAAGGTAAACTGGCTCGCCATTCTGCCGGTCAGCCTTTGGTGTCTCATCATGTTGGTAGGGGTCATCTACATCTTTGCAACTGCGGAGGGAAATATGAAAGAGGTCGCGCCCTATCTGTTTATCGGTTGGGCAGTCATCGGCCTTCTTCCGTTGATCGTCAAAATATTGAATTTGCTTAGCATCAGCATTGCTATCACCGACAAACGCGTAATCGGCAAATGCGGAGTTCTACGGATAGAAACGTTGGACTATCCCATCGGGAAAGTCGATAATGTTTCTCTAAAAGCGGGTCCCATTGCAAATTTGCTGCATTATCATACTCTGACTGTCCTCGGCGGTGGGGGTGGAGACGCAAAGATCGTTTTCCATTGCATCGGAAACGGAACCCAATTCAAAAACACTGTGATACAGGCGATCGAAAAGAACCAGGAAGAAGCGCGCAAAGCACAGGCGGAAGAGATCGCGCGCGCAATGGGAAAATAACACCAAGTAGCCTAATAAAAACAAAAAGTTCGCACATACTTTCGGTATGGGCGAACTTTTTGTTTATTCCGCATTTATCGGAACACTGCTGTTTTTCTTTCCGGTTTTCGTCTACCTCGACGCTTATGTGGACGTGCGGGACAATAAATGTTGGTTCGCGCTCAGCCTGTTCAAATTCTTGAAAGTATTCGGCGGCTATCTGCAAATCAAAAAGGAGGGGATCGTCTTTCATCTCACCGAGAAAAAGGCAGTCATTCTTCCCTATAAAGAGATGGCGCCCATGCGCAAGAGATTCGAAGTGACAAAGGGCTTCCAGCTCTACCGTTTTCACCAGATCGTGGAGACGGGAGGGGAGGGGGAACCCATCGGAATCGTGATCGGGGCGCTCCTCATGAGCCTCGGCGGACAAATTTTTTCCGTCCTGCACACCCTGCATCCCTTTCTCTCCCTTAAAAACGGCGTGCTTCTGACGGAAACGCCCAACGTAAAGCTCACTTTACAGGCAGTTACCGTGTTCAACGGACTTATCCTCGCGATCGCGATCGGAAAAAAATTATTGGAGGCATTCTTAAATTGGATCAGAAAAAAAAGATCGACAGCATCATGGAAAAAACGGCACAGCAGCTCCTTAGCCTGATCGACGTCAATACCGTCATCGGCAAACCTCTGTTCTCGGCGAGCGGAGCTCAGATCATTCCCTTCACTAAGGTGACAATGGGCTACCTCTCGGGAGGCGGAGAGTACGGCGAAGTCAAGGCCATCAAAGAGGACGAGTGTTTCCCCTTTGCGGGAGGCGCGGGAACCGTCATCAACTTAAAGCCGTCGGGATTTCTCATCGACGACGGCGTTCACTGCCGCCTCGTCAAAGTGACCGACGACCCCTTGGACGGAATCATCGAAAAGGCGGGTGAACTCCTCGGCAATCTCTCCCAAAGGATCGTGCAGAGCGATGAATAAATCGGTTTTGCGCGTGTTGCTCGCGGGCGTATGCGCCTTTTTCGTCCTGCTCTGCGTAAGTTTCGGGGGCGTCACGGCCAAAGCCGCAACGGAGAGCGAAGCGGAGTGCGTCGTGGAGGTCTCCTCCCGCCGCTTTTTGCACGAAAAAAACGCCTGCGACTGCCTTCCTATGGCGAGCACGACCAAGATCATGACCGCGCTCCTCATTCTCGACGACTGCGATCTGTCCCAAGAGATCGTCATTCCCAAGGAAGCGGAGGGGGTTGAGGGTTCGAGCGTCTATTTGAAGGCGGGGGATTCGTACACGGTGGAGGACCTGCTCTACGGGCTCATGCTGCGTTCGGGAAACGATTGCGCCGTTGCGCTGGCACTTTTCCATAGCGGCAGCATTGAGGCGTTTGCCCGTAAAATGAACGAAAAGGCAGCGCTCCTCGGCGCCGAGGACACCTTCTTCGTCAACCCGCACGGGCTTCCCGCAAAAGGGCATCACACGACCGCGCGGGACCTATCTATCATCGCTTCCTATGCAATGGAAAACCCAACTTTTGAAAAAATCGTGTCTACGAAGTACTATGTCAGACATAATTGGCAAAATAAGAACAAAATGTTGTGGAATTTCGAGGGTGCGTGCGGAGTTAAGACGGGTTTTACCGTAAACGCCGGGCGATGCCTCGTGACGAGCGCAGAACGGGACGGCATGAAACTTGTGTCCGTCGTATTAAATTCTCCGCAGATGTACGAGCGCACGGAGGAGCTCTTGGAGGGCGCTTTCGAGACCTACCGCATGGAGACGTTATTCGACTGTTCCGCTCCCATCGAAGGTCTCACGGCAAGGCGCAGCTTTTGCTACCCGCTTGCCCGGGGGGAACGGGAGCAGATCTCCGTCAAAGTCAATAAGAGCGAACCGCTCTCCCAAACGCGGGGAGATTTTGCGGGTACCATGCAAATCTTTCTTGAAAACAGCTTGATTTTTTCCCAAAATTTGTATATCATGTAAGTACCGAGAGGTACAACATGAGGATCAACAAATATTTAGCGGAACAAGGCGTCGCTTCGCGCAGAGGCGCGGATGAGCTTATTGCCGCAGGGAGAGTGACCGTCAACGGGAAACCGGCAAAAGCGGGGGACGATATTTCGCCCTCCGACGTCGTAATGCTCGACGGCAGCATTCTCTCCCATAAAATCAAGCATGAATACTATATTTTGAATAAACCCAAGGGGTACGTCTGCACCGTCAAGGATGACAAGGGCAGAAAGACCGTGCTCGACCTGCTTCCCGCGGGCCACGGGCGGGTATTCCCCGTGGGCAGGCTCGACTACGCCTCGGAGGGACTTTTGATCTTGACAAGTGACGGCGATCTTGCCTACCGTCTGACTGCGCCGCAGAGCGAGATCCCGAAAACCTATTTGGTTCGGGTGGAGGGAACGCTGCCGCAAGCCGCGCTCAACCGCCTGCGCACGGGCGTGGAACTCGAAAAAGGAGTGATGACGGGCAAGTGCAAGGTGACCGTCATCGAAACGGACAAGACGTTCACAAAGCTCCACGTCACGCTGACTGAGGGAAAAAACCGTGAAATCAGGCGCATGTTCGAAGCGGTGGGCAGCCATGTGGATTTTCTCAAACGCATTAAGGTGGGGGAGCTGACTTTGACGGGCCTCGACCGCGGCGCTTGCCGCAAACTCACCCCCGAAGAAGTCTTTTACTTACAGAATTTGTAAAATAACGGAAACGCAGCGCCGCCGCGGGCAATTTGCCCGCGGCGGCGCTTTTATCCATTTGCGTCACGTCAAGAAAAGAGGGGAGCGCCGAGATAAGTCCCGAACGCCTCCGCGATCCGATCGAAATTGGATGGCTCCTCAAAATAGAAGTAGGTGCCCTTTTTCGTCCCGTCCGAAAAGAAGACAGTGATCGAAAAACCTGCGGCGTCATAGATCACCTTGTCCGTGCGATAGCTGTCCTTCCACCGATAGATCCCTAGCGAGATCACCCTTTCGAGGAATTGCTCACCGTCCTCACGGGAGAACCGGGCAAGCACCTTCGGATGATTGAACCGCTCCCGCATGCGCGCTTCGTATTCCTCGGGCGTCTCTCCAAAAGGGACTTCCCCGTACTCATCGTAATAAGCATTGTAGGAATCGGTAAAATCCTTCACGATCTGCTCGACATCCGCAACGGTATCGTCAATGACCTGTCCCGCCGTAAAATCATAGACGCGTTCATACCCAAAGGGGACGTCCACCATGCCTTCCATCGCATAGCGCATGATCTTCATAACGGTCTTATCGTCGTATTCGGTCTTTGCGGCGCACCCTACACATGCCGCAAACAGTAGCGTGGCGGCTGAGAACAGGCAAAATATTTTCTTCATTTCTTCGCCTCCTCGTATTATCTTCTGTCTATAAGACGAATGAAGAGGCGTTTTTACTCACCGAAATTCTCAATAACTTCTCAAAAGGCCGACGACCTTGCCCAAAATCTGAACGCCGCTTGCTTCGTCAAGCACAAAATCTTGAAGTTTGGTGTTCTCGGGGTGAAGAACGATCTTTCCGTCGCGGCGGAAGAACCGCTTTACTGTCGCGCCTTCGTCCACGCCGTCGCTAAAAAGCGCCACCACGATGTCTCCGTTCTCGGCCGTGTCCTGCTTCTTCACGACAACCTTGTCGCCGTCGAAGATGCCCGCCTCGATCATGCTCTCGCCGCTCACACGGAGAAGAAAGAGGTCGTCGCCGCGGAACTCCGCAGCGGGCAAAGTGTACATCTCCTCAAAGTTCTCCTGCGCCAAAATGGGTTGGCCTGCGGTAACGGTACCGATGAGGGGCGCCTTGACGGTGGAAGAACTGCGCACGGAAACGGCGCGCTTTTTCTTGTCCGCCTTATTGAGATACCCCTGTTCCCGCAGACGGTTGACATAGCTGTAAGCCGTTGCGGTGGACTTGATCCCGAGATCTCTGCACATATCGCGCACGGTAGGGGGAAACCCGTTTTCATCGCAATAGCGGTCAATATAACGGACAACTTCTTCGAGCTTCTTTTGATCGATCATTTTTTTACCTCCGAAAGTATTATAACACAAATGAAAATAAATTGCAAACAAACGTTCTATGATTTTGGAAAATTTTTTCAGCTTTTTTCTTGTTTTTTTCAAGCAGATGCACTATAATAAGAAAGGAAAGGGGAATGCCTATGGAAACAAAGATGTGCGTCTTAGACGAAACAAAGGAATGCGACGGATGTTTGGAATGTGAGGTGTGTGACCTCGATCCCAATAAAATCTGCGACAACTGCGGTAAGTGCCTCGACATCAAGGAATTTGCCACGATCAAAATCGACAAAATTTATACCGATCCAACGGAGTACCACGAGAAATAGTGTAGTATGTCTGACAAAATAACTATATCTTGTAGAACTCTTTGAACTTCTCCGCATAAATCGCAGGAATGACCGCGGCGATCTCCGTACCGTCATCGGTATATTTTACCGACTGCTCATAGAGAAGCGGCCGAAGCGCGGAAAATTTCCCTGTTTGAGCATAGGGGACAAAGAGCGTAGCACGAATAAAATTATTTTCCAACGCTTGAAAGATGCGTTTTTTGAGGGTGTCGAGCCCTCTTTTTTCTTTTGCCGAGATATATACGGCGTCGCGCGGAGCATTGACGGTCTGCGCCTCCTCCAAATCGCATTTGTTCATTACGATGAGGTAGGGGGAGGAAAAGTTCAAGCGATTTAAGGTGTCGAGCGTTGTTGAAAGTTGCGTTTCGAAAGCGCCCGCTGCGTCGCAGACAAGGAGCGCCAAATCGCAGTGAATGGCGCTTTCAAGCGTCGATTTGAACGCTTCGATGAGGTTGTGCGGTAAATTTTGCAGAAATCCGACGGTATCAACAAGCAAAAAGGGGACGCCCTCGATCTCGAAAGAGCGCGCAGTGGGATCGAGCGTTGCAAACAGCGCATTTTTTGTGAGCACATCGGCCCCCGTCAGGGCATTCAGAAGGGTGGACTTCCCCGTATTTGTGTAGCCGACAAGTGCGATCGTCAAAACTTTGTCCTTTTTTCTTCGCTCCACCTGAAACGCTCTGCGGCGCTCCGTTTCCTTTAATTTTTCCTCCAAATTATGGATGCGCGCACGGATGTGCCGGCGGTCGGTTTCCAGCTGAGTTTCTCCGGGGCCGCGCGTACCGATGCCGCCTCCGAGACGGGAAAGCGCCTCGCCTTTACCTTTGAGCCGTGGATAGAGGTATTTCAGCTGCGCAAGCTCCACCTGTAACTTTCCCTCGCTGCTCTCGGCGCGAAGCGCAAAAATATCGAGAATGAGCGTGGTGCGGTCGATGACCTTTTTGTCGCCGAGCGCCTTGGAAATATTCAGCGTTTGGGAAGGGGAGAGCTCCCCGTTGAAGAGCACCGTAAGCTCCAACCCTTCGAGCCGCTCCCGAAGTTCTTCCAATTTTCCCTCACCGATATAGGTAGCCGGATTGACCTCGCGCACATTCTGATAGATCGTGCCTGCGTATTCCGCACCTGCGCTCTCGATGAGCGCCACAGCCTCTTCATGCAAAATTTTATAGTTTGTGCTCTCGATCGGCTGAATTATATAAACGATTTCCGCCTTTTTGGCCAAGTTATTCGTCATCTTCGTCCTTTTTATGCAATTTTACGGCATTTGCGACCGATCGGCGATGATCTTCGGTGATCGCCGCATAATGCTTCCGCGTGGTATTGACATCCTTGTGCCCCAAAACGTCTGCCACGATGTAGATGTCGCCCGTTTCCCGGTAAAGGCTCGTGCCATAAGTGGAACGCAGCTTGTGCGGGGTGATTTTTTTGAGAGGGGAGACGATTTTGGCGTACTTTTTGACGAGATTTTCCACCGCGCGCACAGTGATCCTGCGATATTGCATGGACAAAAAGAGCGCATGTTCGTCCTGCGGAACGCGCGGATCTTCCTCTTTTTGCGCAAGATAAGCCGCAAGCGCATCGCCGACTTCCTCCGAAAAGTACAAAATCGCCTGATTTCCGCCTTTGCGGGTGACCAAAAAAGAATTGTCGCTGAAATTGAGGCTTTCATTGTTGAGTCCGACAAGCTCAGAGATACGGATGCCGGTCCCTAAAAAGAGGGTGAGAATGGCGGTATCGCGGATCTTCGTCTTTTCATGATAGCCGCTCGCGTGGGAGGGGAGACCGCTTCCGTCTTCGGCGACGTCCAAGATTGCGGAAACTTCCTCGCTTTCAAGGCGGATAATTTCCTTTTCATGCAATTTGGGTGTGGAAACTTTGGCCGTATTGTTGACCTCGATCAGTCCCTTATTGAAAAAATACTTGAAGAGGGAACGAACAGTGGAGAGTTTACGCGCTTTGGCGCGTTCATCGCAGGAGAGCCGACGCCCGCCGAATTGATAATTGGTGAGATAACTCAAAAAAATTTCCAAATCGGTGTCGGTGACCTGCTCGATGTCTTCCAACGTATAGGAAGATGCGTCTTTCCCTCGAAATTTCTTTTTAGAGAGGAAATCAAAAAAAATGCGCAGATCATAACAATAGTTGAGCCGCGTGAGCGGGCTGGTCCGATTCTCGACGCCGCGCAAAAAATCCTCGCAAAAAGGCGGGAGGCTGACAAGAAGCTCGTCAATGCGGTCCAGATTTTTTAAGTTTCTCTCCTGGTAGTAGCTCTCATTTTTCATGAATCCATTATAACACATTCGAGAAGGGATGTCAATTTTACGAATAGTTAAAAAGAAAAAAGGCCCTCCCGACGCGTCGAAAGGGCATTATGGACATCCAAAACTATTCGCAAAATGCAGCTTTTGCGAATAGATATGCTAAAAAACGGCTTTTGAGCGGTTTTTGACGGCCGAATATCTGTTAAAGCAGATTTTTTGTTTTAATAGCGCGTCGGCGGGCTTACGGCAATTTTATGCGGAGCGCGTTCAAGCGCAAGGTCTTCTCAGAGGCTTTCTCTCAAAGTGCGGCCGAAAATCCGTGGGATTTTCGGCCGCGCTTCCACAAAAACGTTCTAAATTCTCTGCTATTATGTCTGACATAGTATAGTATGTCAGACATAATATATTATAGTTTACTCAATATGCCGAAAGAGTTGGGTTTAAGATAGAACTTTTCCCGATATTGCTCGCCGCTGAAATACTCTCTGTAAACACCCTTGCAGCGAACGAGATATTCTCTGTCGGAACGATTCACATAGATATAGGCATTGCGCGTTCCGAACTTTCTTGCGTAAACGATGCAGGAATAATCGGCAAAAATTTCCTCATAGTCGCCCATGCGAAACGCTTCCGCAAGATCGCCGCTCCTGAGCGCACCGAGTTTTTCATAGAACTGATTCAGTTCGGGATCGGGGTTGTCCCAGTCGTAACAGGCGCGGCAGAACGGGTCGGCATAGCCTTCCATCCCGTTTTCGTCGCCGTAATAAATGCAGGGGACTCCGGGTAGAGTGAACTGCAAGACGGCGGCCATTTTCAAAAGCTCTTGCGCGCGAAGCCGTTCCTCGAAGGAGAGCCGGGTAGCCGCCATTTCCTCCTTCGTGGCGCATTGTTTTCCGCCGAGAACAGTCAAGATACGCGCTGTGTCGTGTGTGCCGAGAATGTTCATCAAACAATGCAGCGACTCCGGCGGATAATGATCAAGGAGCATGAAGATCGTATTGCGCAGCTGTTCGCAGTTTCCTGTGGTGAGAAATCCGATAATGGCATTTTTCAGCGGATAATTCATCACGCTGTCGAGCTCTGCGCCCTGGAAATATTCTCTGCGCACGTCATAAGCGATTTTATTGGAGGCGTCCTCCCAAACTTCCCCCAAAATGAGCGCGTCGGGCGCTTCTTCCTTGACGGATGCTCTCAATTCTTTTAAGAAGAAGTCGGGGAGCTCATCGGCTACATCCAATCGCCAGCCACCGATGCCGCGGCGCAGCCACGTTTTGAGCACGCCGTTCTCTCCCAAAATAAACTCCCGATAGTTCTCCGAATGCTCGTTGACTGCGGGGAGCGTCTTGATCCCCCACCAACAATCGTATTGATCGGGAAAGGGGTGGAAACAAAACCAATCCGCATAGGGGGAATCGGTCGACTGGTAGGCTCCGACGGTAGGGTATCGTCCGTATAAATTGAAATAGCGGCTGTCCGCACCGGTATGATTGAACACGCCGTCGAGGATGATTTTGATACCTTTCTCCCCCGCTTCCTCGACCAGCGCTTCAAAGTCCCCCACCGTACCGAGCAAATTGTCGATTTTGAAATAATCGCCCGTGTCATAGCGGTGGTTGGAAAAGGCCTCAAAAATGGGATTGAGATAGATCACAGTCACGCCAAGGCGCTTCAAATAACCGAGTTTCTCACGGATCCCGTTCAGATTTCCGCCGAAAAAATCATTATTCAGAACCTGCCCGTATTCATTGGGACGAAAACAAGGCTGTTCCCCCCACCGCCGCATGATTTTATTTTCTTTTAAGGGAGCACATTCACCGCTCTTTGCAAACCGATCGGGAAAAATCTGATACATCACCCCGCCCTTGAACCAATCCGGGGTGTGATAATTTTCTTCAAAAACGGTAATTTGCCATTCCCCTTCTGCGCCGATCTCTCCCCTTCTCAAATTTCCGCGGCCGATACGCAGCGGTCCCATGCGGAAATGATAAAAATACAGCCCGATCTCGTGAAAACACAGTGTGATCGCAAAACGGTTTCCGTTGCGCCGCATGGGGAACTCTTCTTCTGCGCAGCCGTCCCTATGCAAAACGAGTATACAAGATTCGGCGGAGAAGTTTTCTTCTCCGCCTTCACTGTATATGGCCAGCGTGATGTTCTTTCCGCGGGCAAACGCGCCGATCAAGCTCTTGCACGCCTTGTCCACGGGGTTATAGTAGATGTTCATTTTACTTTTTGAGCGACTTCAAATTCCAAATGTTGTTTGCGTAATCCCGTATACTTCTGTCTGCGGAGAAATAGCCCGCCGCTGCGATATTATTGAGGGATTTCTTGTTCCACTCCGTTTTGTTTTCCCGATACAGGGCTGACATTGCGTCCTGCGTTTTGGTGTAAGATTCATAGTCCGCAAGGCACATGTAAGGATCGGCCACCGGTGAACGGCGCAGAAGATAATTTGCGATTTCCGCAAAGGAACAGCCGTTGAAGCCGACGATGAGCGACTCGATCACACGGCGCATTCCGTAATCCTTATTATAATATGCGCTGGAATTATAACCGCTACGCCAAATTTCGTCCACTTCTTCGGATTTTAATCCGAAAATATAGATATTTTCCGCGCCGACGCGCTCTGCCATCTCCACATTCGCACCGTCGAGCGTGCCGATCGTAAGCGCACCGTTGATCATGAACTTCATGTTCCCGGTGCCGCTCGCCTCCTTCCCCGCAAGAGAAATTTGTTCGGAGATCTCGGAAGCCGGCATGAGTTTTTCGCTCATCGTGACATTGTAATTTTCCAAATAGACGACGTTGAGCTTCTTGTTGACGGCGGGATTCTTGCGGATGTCCTCGGAGAGGAAGCAGATGAGCTTCATGATCTGCTTGGCCATATCGTAGCCCGCCGCCGCCTTTGCACCGAAGATATACGTCTTGGGCACGAAATCCATGTTGGGATTTTCACGGAGCGCATTGTACTCTGCAATAATGTGCAGCGTGTTGAGAAGCTGGCGCTTATATTCGTGCATGCGCTTGGCCTGCACATCGAAGATCGTGTCGGGATCGAGGTCCAACCCTTGGTGCTTCTTAGCGTACTCTGCAAGCTGCACCTTTTTGATCCGCTTGATCTCGTCGAGACGTTTCAAGACGCTCTCGTCGTTTTCAAACTTTTTGAACTCGATGAGTTTAGATGCGTCTTTATCATAACCTGCGCCGATACAGTCTGTCAAAAGTTCGCATAGCTCGGGATTGGATTGGTTGAGCCAGCGTCTGTGCGCGATCCCGTTGGTGACATTCCCAAATTTTTCGGGGGAATAGTCGTAGAAGTCGCGGAAGATACTCTCCCGTATGATGCGGCTATGCAATTCGGAAACGCCGTTCACGCTGTGAGAGCCGACAATGCACAAATTTGCCATGCGCACGATGTTGTGCGAAAGGACGGACATGCGCGAGATCTTGTTCCAGTCCCCCGGGAAGCGTTTCCAGAGGTCCTCGCAGAAACGGCGGTTGATCTCCTTCAAAATGCAATAAATTCTCGGAAGCCTGCGCGCGACGAGGTCCTCCGCCCACGTTTCGAGAGCCTCTGCCATGACCGTATGATTCGTGTAGGCACAGGTCGCCGTGGTGATGTTCCACGCGCTATCCCAGTCGAAGAAGTTGTCGTCCACCAGGATACGCATGAGTTCGGGGATTGCAAGCGCGGGATGCGTATCATTGATGTGGATCGCCGCCATCTGCGGCAGCAGGTTAAGCGAACCGTACCTGCGCTTATGGTCGGAGACGATACACTGCAAAGAAGCGGAAACAAGGAAATACTGCTGTTTCAGACGAAGAGACTTTCCCTCGTTGTGATTGTCTGAGGGATAAAGCACTTTGGAGATGAGTTCCGCCTCGCTGTCGTCCCGCATGACGGCGTCGTAATTGCCCTGCGAGAAGAGTTTCATGTCGAAATTCTGCACCGCGCGGGAACGCCACAGGCGAAGCACGCTGACTGCCTCGGAGTTATACCCCGAAACCATCATGTCGTATGCCACGGCCTCGATCTCCTTGGCGTTTCGATAGATCGTCTCCATGCCATGATCGGTCCACTTCTCCTCGATCTCGCCGTCGAAGCGGACGATAAACTGTTTATCCGTGCGCTGGGTGAGCCAACATTCCCCGCCCGGAAGCCAGACATCGGGAAGTTCGATCTGCCAGCCGTCCACGATCTTCTGCTTGAAAAGGCCGTATTGGTAGCAGATGGAAAAGCCCATGGCGGGATAGTCCTGCGTAGCAAGACCGTCGAGGAAGCAGGCGGCGAGCCGTCCGAGTCCCCCATTGCCGAGCCCTGCATCTGGTTCCTCTTCATAGAGGTCCTCTAATGTCACATTGTACGGCTTTAACGCTTCCTCCAAGGCGCGCCGGATGCCGAGATTGTAGATACTGTTTTTGAGAGAGCGCCCCATCAAAAATTCCATACAGAGATAATAAACGCGCTTTGCTTTTGCGGTCTTTGTCTTGATGTGGAATTTTTGCCGTTTTTCGAGCATGATGTCTCTCACGCTCATCACCACGGCTTTATAGAGCTGCTCCCTGCTCGCCTCCGCGGGAACTACGCCGAAATAACGTGAAAGTTTCCCGCTGATGAGCTGTTGTGCCTCTTGACCTGTTAATTTGTTCATAGTTTACGATTTACTCCGAAAGAATTATTTCAAAACGCTTTCATACAGACCTTCATAATACTCGGCCGACTTGCCCCAACTGAAATCGGTCGTCATTGCCTTCTTGACGAGCGCAGCCCACTCTTCCTTGTTGCGGTACACGCCGATCGCTTCATTGATGACATAGAGCATATCGTAGGCATTGTAGTCGTGGAAGGTGAAGCCGTTGCCGCCCGCGCCATAGGGCGTGATGCTGTCGCGCAGTCCCCCCGTCTCCCGCACGATCGCGATCGTACCATAGCGGGAAGCAATCATCTGCGAGAGGCCGCAGGGTTCGCTCTTGCTCGGCATTAAGAAGAGGTCGGCACCCGAATAGATCTTACGGGAAAGGTCGGAATTGAAGGAAATGATCGAGACGACCTTGCCGGGATACCTTCTTGCGAGATCGGCGAAGTAGTTTTCATAATTGGAATCCCCGGTGCCGAGCAATACAAACTGCATGTCCTGCCGGAGCGCCTGTTCAATGACTTCCTGTACGAGATCAAGCCCTTTGTGGGAAACAAGGCGGGAGATCATCGCAAGAATGGGCGCGTCCGGCTTAACAGGCAAATTGAGCATGCGCTGCAATTCTTCCTTGCACACCGCCTTGGGTGCGATGTTCTCCGCCGAATAATTGGCAAACAGCGCCTTATCCGTCGCGGGATCGTAATATTCGGGATCGATCCCGTTGAGAATGCCGCAGAGCTTGAACTCGTTGCGGCGCACGATCTGGTCCAGCCCGTGAGAATAGTACGGATCCTTGATCTCGCCTGCATAGGTCGGCGAAACCGTAGAGAACTTTTCGCAGCACTCGATGGCGCCCTTCATCAGGTTGATACAGCGGTCGTATTCCACCAAATTGCGATAGCGATAGGAAATGCCGAAGAGATCTTCGAGAATATCAAGAGAATATTTGCCCTGATATTCGATATTGTGAATGGTAAATACAGCGCGGATAAACTGGTATTCGGGACGGAAACAGTAGATCGTCTTCAAATAGAGAGCCGCAAGAGCTGCCTGCCAATCGTGACAGTGCAAGACATCGGGATAGAACCCGATGAAGCCCAAGATCTCCATCACGCTGCGGCAGAAGAACGCAAAACGCTCGCCGTCGTCGTAATACCCATAGCAACCGGGACGCTTGAAATAGTACTCATTGTCCACAAAGTAGAAGGTAACGTTGTCCTTGACATACTCAAAGATCCCGCAGTATTGGTTGCGCCAGGAAAGAGGCACAAAGATATTGCCGATAAAGCGGAACTCCTTGCGGTACTCCTTTTTTACATCCTGATAGAGCGGAAGAATGACCCGCACGTCATAGCGTTCGTGTCTTGCGAGCGCCTTGGAGAGCGAGCCCACCACCTCGGCAAGTCCGCCCGTTGCGATGAAGGGCGCAGCTTCCGAGGCGACAAAGAGGATCTTCCGCTTTGTTTCCACCGTGATCTCGGCAGGCGCCGCTTGCGGCAAAGTCTCCTCTACGGGAGCTTCCACCACTTCCACCGCCGCCTTTTTTGTAGTTTTCTTCGTTGTTGCCATAATTTTGCCCCCCATTTTTTATGATTTATTAAAAGGTTCAGATAAGGTTGCCGAAATTCCCGCAGACTGCGGCGTTTTACAGCATTCTTCCCTTCCCCACAAAGTAAGGAAGTTCCTCACAGCCGGCAAGATGACGGCGGTCGCGGATAACGACGTTCTTGTCGGTTATCACGCATTCGAGAGAGGCGCCGTCCTCGATCACGGTATCCTGCATGATCACCGAATTTTTGACGACGCTCCCCTTTCCGACCTTTACGCCGCGGAAGAGAATGGAATTTTCCACCGTGCCTTCGATAATGCAGCCGTCGGAGACGAGAGAATTTTTGACCACCGCGCCGTCGTAATACTTCGAGGGCGCGGAATCGCGCACTTTCGTGTAGATGTCACGCGCACCGAACAGCTCATCCCGCACCTCGCGTTGAAGCTGCTCCATGCTGTGCTTGTAGTACTCCTGAATGGAGGAAATACCCGCATAATAGCCCTTGAATTTGTAGCCGAAGATGCGGAGCGTATCCACATTCTTCGCGAGAATGTCCCTGCCGAAACTCGAAAATCCCCTCTGTACGGCATTTTGGATCGTGTCGATGAGATATTCCCGTCTCATCACCATCACGTTCACATAGAGATTGAACTTTCCCTTGCCATTGACGTCGGGATTGATTTTCAGCCCCTTGATACGGTCGTTTTCATCGGGTTCGAGCGTGATATAGTACGAGGACTGCACGTTCTCCTCCTCGTGATAAACCATCGTGATGTCCGCGCGGTTCCGCTCATGGAAGCGGACGATGTCCGAAATGTCCATGCGGGCAACGCCATCGCAGTCGGAGATCACGACATAGTCCTCCTTCCTGTGGTTGAGGAAGCCCGTGATACTCATGAGCGCTTCGAGACGGGTCGTATAGGGTTTGTCGGTCTCGTTGGAATAGGGAGGGAGCAGAATGATGCCGCCGTCCTTTCTCGCAAGGTCCCAATCTTTGCCGCTGCCCAGGTGATCGATGAGGGATTGATAATTGTTCTTGGTGACGATGCCCACCGTCGTGATGCCGGAGTTCACCATGTTGGAGAGCGCAAAGTCGATGAGACGGTATCTGCCCACAAAGGGAATGGATGCCATCGTTCTGTGCTTTGAAAGCTCGGGAATGTTTTCGTCATGAATATTCGAAAAGATGACGCCTACCGTAGAATGTGCCATTTGCTTATTCCCCCTTGTAATCCTTGTCGAGAATTTTGCCCGCCTCGACCTTCGCGCCTGCGCCGATCGTGATGTTTCTGCCGAGCACGGCAATGCCCGCCGCCTTGCTCTTGTCCTCGCCGACGGCAGCCCCTTCCTCCACCACAACATTTTCGTCAATGATGGAATAGTTGACGACCGCATTCTTTTTGATGACCGTTCCCGCCATGATGACACTGTCTTTGACGACCGCACCCTCCTCGACGACGACATTGCTCGACAGGATAGAATGCTCCACCGTGCCCTCGATCTCGCAGCCGAGCGCGATCATGGAGTTTCCGACTTTTGCCGTTTCGCCGATGTATTCCGGCGGAGCAAGCGGGTTGCGGGAATGGATCTTCCAATCTGCGTCCCCCACGTCGAACGCGGGTTCTTCGCCAAGCAGATCCATATTCGATTCCCACAGCGAGGAGATGGTCCCGACGTCCTTCCAATAGCCTTTGAAGCGGTAAGAGAACATCTTTTCGCCCGCATTCAGCATGTTGGGCAGGATGTTCTTGCCGAAGTCCTTCTCGCTGTTCGGGTCCTGGTCGTCCTGTTCAAGATACCGATAGAGTTTCTCGGCCGTGAAGATATAGATCCCCATGGATGCCAAATTGCTCTTTGGCACTTTGGGCTTCTCCTCAAATTCATAGATGGAGCCGTCCGCATTGGTGTTGAGGATCCCGAATCGGGAAGCCTCCTTCATCGGCACCTCGATGGCCGCGATCGTGCAGTCCGCCCCCTTTTCGATATGCGCTTTCAGCATCTCGGCGTAGTTCATCTTGTAGATGTGATCGCCCGAAAGGATCAGCACATAATCGGGATGATACTTCTTCATGAAGCTGCGGTTCTGGTAGATGGCGTTTGCCGTGCCCTCATACCAGGAGGACTTTTTCTTTGCCTGATAAGGCGAAAGAATGTGCACGCCGCCGAAGGTGCGGTCGAGGTCCCACGGCTGGCCGTTGCCGATATACTCGTTGAGTTCGAGCGGCTCGTACTGCGTCAAAACGCCGACGGTGTCAATGCCCGAATTGATGCAGTTGCTCAAAGGGAAGTCGATGATCCGGTACTTCGCGCCGAATGCAACTGCGGGTTTTGCGATGTTGTTCGTGAGTGCGTACAGCCGAGAGCCCTGTCCGCCCGCAAGCAACATTGCGACGCATTCCTTTCTTCTTTGCATAATTTTCTTTCTCCCATTATATTTTCACGATTTTATTCGCATCATTCCTTGGTCTCTTCCACCCGTTCCAGGTAGAGGCATGTCAGGCGGGGCATGGGCAGGCGCAGGGAATATTGCTTCCCATGGCTGGGCTTTTTGACGGCCGTAAAGGTCTTTTTCTTGCCGAGATGCCCCCATCCGCCGTATTTTTCATCGTCTGAATTGAAGATCACGCGGTATTTTCCCTTTTGGTTGACCCCGAGTAAATAGTCATCGGCGTCCGTTCCGGAAAAACTGACGACCGCGATGATCTCTCTCCTCTCTCTGTCCCTGCGGATGAAGGCGACGATGTTGCGGTCGGCGTCGTCGGGCGCAAGCCACTCAAAGCCTTCCCAGCTGTCCTCGATCTCAAAGAGAGGCGCCGCATTTTTATAAAAATTGTTGAGTTCTTTTACAAAGAGGGAGAGCTTGCCGTGCAGCTCGTAATTATCACGCAAGAAAAATTCCAAGCCCTCATGATAGTCCCACTCTTTGAATTGCCCAAATTCATAGCCCATGAAGTTGAGCTTCTTGCCGGGGTGCGCCGTTTGATATCCGAGGAAGGAGCGCACTCCCGCGAATTTCTCCTCATAGGTGCCCGGCATTTTGTTGATGAGAGAGCACTTTCCGTACACCACCTCGTCGTGCGAAATGGGCAATACATAATTCTCCGAAAAGGCGTACATCATGGAGAAGGTGAGTTTGTTGTGGTTGTTCATGCGGAAGAAGGGATTGAGGGTGAGATAGGAGAGCATATCGTTCATCCATCCCATATTCCATTTATAATTGAATCCCAATCCGCCGACGGAGGCGGGCTTTGTGACGAGCCCCCAAGCCGTGGACTCCTCCGCGATCATCAAGACGTGCGGGAAGCGGTGGAACACTGCCTCGTTGAGCTTTCTGAGGAAGGCGATCGCTTCGAGATTCTTGTTCTCGCCGTAAATATTGGGCACCCATTCGCCGGGGCGCTTGTCATAGTCAAGATAGAGCATGGAGGCAACGGCGTCCACGCGGATCCCGTCGATGTGGAACTTGTCGAAGAAGAGGCAGGCGCTCGAAATGAGGAAGGAGAGCACCTCGCTCCTGCCGTAATCGAAGCGGCGGGTCCCCCAGCTCTTGTGTTCCATTCTGTCCCATTGGCTGCTCTCATAGAGGGGCTGTCCATCAAATTCATAGAGGCCGTGCGCGTCTTTTGGAAAGTGCGCCGGCACCCAATCGAGAATGACGCCGATCCCCGCTTGATGGAACTCATCGACAAGGTGCATAAAATCTTTGGGGGTCCCAAGACGGGAGGTGACCGCAAAATAGCCCGTCACCTGATACCCCCAACTTCCGTCAAAGGGATACTCCGTCACGGGCATAAATTCAACGTGCGTGTAGCCCATCTCCTTGACATAGGGGACAAGCTCGCGCGCAAGATCGTTATAAGAATAGTAATTTCCGTCGGGATATTTTTTCCACGAGAGCAGATTTACCTCGTAGATGTTCATGGGCGCCGTGAAATGATTGGATTTATAGAGTGCCTGTAAATAGGTGTGGTCCCCCCACTTATAGCCTTCGAGATCGTAAACCTTGCTCGCATTGGCGGGCGGGGTCTCGGTATGAAACCCGACGGGGTCCGCCTTCATGAGCTTTCTGCCGTCCTGCGCTACGATACAATATTTATAGACATCATACTCTCTGATCCCGGGAACGAACAGTTCAAAGCTCTCGCCGTCTACCATGCGCTGCATGACGTTGGCTTCCGCATCCCATTCGTTGAAGTTCCCCACCACGGAAACCTGCCTGGCATGCGGAGCCCAAACGCGGAAAATATAACCTTTTTTGCCCTCCCGGACGGCAGGGCGCGCGCCGAACAGCTCATAGATCCTGTCGTTTTTTCCATGATGAAAGAGATAGAGCGGGAAATCGGTTTCTTTCAGAATTTTTTCTGCCATAGTCTCATGCCCCCCGTTTTTTTCCGCTCTCTTATTATACTATATATTTTAGCAGGTTTCAATACCCATTTCAAACTTTTTTTGCACTTTTGGAAAAATTTCAGTGTTTTAACTCTCCTTTTCCCCCTTGCAAAAGCCCCAAAATACAAAAGCGCCCGCCCCTAACGGGAGGCGGGAACTTCGTCCGAGATACTCTTTGCGATTTCAAAAATGTCCCCCGCGCCCAACACGAGGACGAGGTCGTCCGGCTCAATAAATTCAAGGAGCCGCTTTTTGAGTTGTGCCGGCGACTGCACATACACCGCTTCGGGCAGACGGGAGACAAGAGTGTAGGCGCTCCCCTCGGGCAAAAACGGCTCCCGCGCGGCATACGTCTTGTAAATTATGGGATTCTCCGCCGCCCGCAACACGCTGACAAAATCGGGTAAGAAATCCCGCGTACGCGTGTAAGTATGGGGCTGAAAGACGACGCGCACCGTGCCGAAACAGATCTTCCGGGCCGTCTCCAACACCGCCGCGATCTCGCGCGGATGGTGCGCATAGTCACAGATCACAGGCACGCCGCCGAGCGTTCCGATCTCTTCAAACCGCCGGCCTACACCGCAGAAGCTCTCGATCCCGCGCTTGATCTCCTCCGCGGAGAAGCCCATCAGCCTCGCCACCGCAAACGCCGCAAGGGCGTCCGTCACCATCACCTTTCCCACCGCATTCATCTTGACCCGCACGAGCGGGATCCCCCGCTCCGAAACGGTAAAGGAATAGCGTTCTCCCACGCATTTGAGGTCCTCGGCGCGGATATCTCCCCCGCCCAGCCCAAAGCTCAATGCGTGCGGGATATGCCGTGCGCGCAGATCGTCGTCGCAAACGACGACTTTTTCACAGTTCTCTGCGAAAGACAGGTAGGCGGAAAAGAGATCGTCCTCGTCTTTGTAACAGTCGGTATGGTCGAGGTCGGTGTTGAGAATGAGGCCGATCTCGCTTTTCAACGCGAGGAAACTCCTTTCAAACTCGCACGCCTCGGTGACAAAGAACTCCCCGCCCGTGGAAAAATAGTTGGAAAGCGCGGGATCGTCGCCGCCGATGTGGCAGGTAAAGGGCCGCTTCCCCTCACGGAAGATGTGCGCGAGCATCGCAGAGGTGGAGGTCTTTCCGTGGCAGCCGGCGACCGAGACAACGTGCGGAAACGCGCTTGCGACCTCGCCGAGCAATTTTGCACGCGGAATGAGATGTTTCCCCGCCGCCCGCGCGGCGCAAAGCTGCGGATGATCCTCTCGGACCGCCCCCGTGTAGACCACGTTTTCTTCGGTGATCTCCTCATTCTCGCCGATGCAGACGGGAATGCCCTCCCGTCCGAGCGCGCGGGTGTAGGCGCTTGCATTCCGGTCGCTGCCGCGTACGCGCGCGCCCCTGTCGCGGAGAAGGCGCGCGAGCGCGCTCATGCTCACCCCGCCGATGCCGATGAAATAAAAGGCCTTCCCTTCGAAAAACATACTCCATCGTATGCTTTCCTCTCCCGAAAAGGTGAAAAAAAACGCATCTTGCGGGATGCGTCTTTTTTTGGTTCCGCGGTAGTTCATTAAGAAAGAGGAACGACGTTCACGGCCCTGAGTTTTCCGCCGTCTTTGGGATCGGGCTCGGTCTCGAAGGAGACCTTCTGGCCCTCTTTCAATGTGCGGAAGCCCTCTGTTTTGATCGCGGAGAAGTGTACAAAAACATCCTCTCCGCCTTCATCGGGTGAGATAAAGCCGTAGCCCTTTCCATCATTGAACCATTTAACAGTTCCGTTCACAAATATTACCTCCTGTGGCGCCGTTGTGAAAGTAACCGCCCCGGAAAACACAAGAGGCTTTTCCGAAAGTAATCAGTTTTTCAGTGCCTTTATTATTATAGCAACGGCGCCTTCGATTGTCAATAGCAAAAAAGGAAAAATTTGTTATTTTTGCAAATATTTTTCTATCATTTTTGCCTGATTGTGCGAAAATTCTTCCAATTCCTCCGGTTTCAGACGGCGGTAGGCGAGAAGGGCAAGATAATAAATTTGCATTGCCGCCGCCTCCTTTTCCTCGCCCTCGGAAGTTTTGAGCGCCTGCACTGCGGAAGAAGCCGTGTTCACGACGAGCGTGACGCTCTCCTCTTCCTCCCCCATGCGGTAGAAAGAGTTCATCTCCGACATCCTGCGCGTAAACTCGGAGACGTTGACGACCGCCGTCACTCCTTCGTCTTTGAGTTTTTCCGTCTTTACCGTGACCTTTTTCCCTTCGAGCACGGATGTGAAGATCTCTTCGATCTCCTTGTCTCCGCCGCTCTCCTCTTTGAGCGCGCCCGCGACATCCGCATCGATGCGCAAAAAGCGCACTTTCGCGGGATTCTTGTATTCGAGGTAACTGATAAAGTGGGGATCGATGAACGTGTCGCACAAAATCGCGTCGAGACCGTTGTCCTTGAACATCTTCACATACTGCGCCTGTTTGTTGACATCGGAAACATAGTATACCGCCTGGGGCTCCTTCCCGTTCTTGCTGTCCTCTTCGGTGACTTCTTCGCCGAAGAAGCTCTCAATGGGACGGTATTCTCCCGCCAAATTTTTGTAAATAATGATGTCTTTTACCCGCTCATAGAACTTGTCGTCCTTGATACAGCCGAATTTGACAAAATTGGCGAGGTCCTGCCAGCAGTTCTCGTACCGCTGCCGATCGTTTTTGTAGAGCTCGGTGAGCTTGTCCGCCACCTTCTTGGTGATGTGTGCCGCGATCTTCTGCACCTGCTTGTCGTTTTGCAGGAAGGAACGGGAGACATTGAGCGGAATATCGGGGCAATCCAAAACGCCGTTGAGGAGCATCAAGAACTCGGGAATGACTTCTTTGATGTTGTCGGCAATGTAGACTTGGTTGCAGTACAGCTTGACCTGTCCGCGTTCGAGCTCCACCTGTTTCTTTACCTTGGGAAAGTATAGGATCCCCTTTAAGTTAAAAGGATAGTCCATGTTGAGGTGGATCCAGAAGAGCGGCTCCTGGTAGTCGTGGAAGGTCTCCCGGTAAAAGGCCTTATACTCCTCCTCGGTGCAGTCCTTGGGCTGCTTCAAATAGAGCGGTTCGGGCGTATTGACGGGCTTGTCCTCCTCCGTTCCCTTGGGATTGAGATAGATCTCATAGGGCATGAAGGAACAATACTTGTTGAGAAGCCTGCGCACTTCAAATTCCTTCAAAAATTCCTTTTCCTCGGGAGCAAGGTGCATGACGATCTTGGTGCCGCGTTCCGCTTTCTCGCAAGTTTCGATCGTATAGGTGCTCTCGCCGTCCGAAGCCCAATGCACCGCGGGCGCGTCCTCCCGGTAGGACTTGGTGAAGATCTCGATGTTCTCCGAGACCATATAGGCGGAATAGAAGCCGAGCCCGAAGTGGCCGATGATGCCGTCTCCGCCCGCCTTTTCGTACTTCTCGACGAAATCCGCCGCCCCCGAAAAGGCGATCTGCGTGATGTATTTCTCCACTTCCTCCTCGGTCATGCCGATGCCGTTGTCCTCAACGGTGAGGGTCTTTGCCTTCTCATCGGTCGTAACAACGATCTTGTACGTTTCATCCCCCACCGTCTCGCCGAGGCCGGCAAGTTTTTTGTGCTTGGTGATCGCATCGGAAGCGTTGGAGACGATCTCGCGCAGGAAAATGTCCTTGTCCGAATACAGCCACTTCTTGATGATCGGCATCATGTTTTCGCTGGAAATTTGAATGTTACCTGTCTTTGCCATGATTTTATTTCTCCCGTTATGCTGCGGCGCGACTGCCCCGCGGCCGATTTTTTATCCTTATTTATATACACAAAAAAATCCGCCGCAAAACGGATTTCCGAAAAAAATTTTCAGCGGATTTTTTTGAAAAAGTGCACGGAAAACCCGACCGCACAGCGGTCGGGCCGATTTTCAAGATGGATTTACTTGTTTTCGTCGTCGGAGCCAATCAGTTCGGAGATGGACGCACCGAAGCTCTCGGTCTCGTTCCATTCTCTGTACTCATCCTCTTCCTCGCCTTCGGCAGGCGCTCCGCGGCGGCCGCCCTTGCGGTTTCTCGGACGGTCCTCATCATGATGTTCGCTGCGTTCCTTGCGCTCGGGGCGGGGTTCCGCCTCGGGACGGGGCTGCAATGCCTTGATCGAAAGGGTGATCTTCCGCTCTGCGGGATTGAACGCCAAAATCTTCGCATCCACTTCCTCGCCGATCGAAAGCGCAGAGGTGGGATTTTCAAGCCATTCGTGCGTGATCTGGGAGACGTGTACCAAACCGTCAACGCCCCTTTCGAGCTCAACAAACGCGCCGAAGGGAACGATGCGCACGACTTTGCCGTGAACGATGTCGCCCTCCGCATATTTTTCGGCCGCAAGTTCCCAAGGCTGAGGCTGCAACTGCTTGTAGCCGATGGAGACTTTCTTGTTCTCACGGTCCACTCTCAATACCTTAAATTCATACTTCTTGCCGATTTCAAGCACGTCGGTAACGTTCTTCACGCTCGACCAGCTCAGATCGGAGATGTGGGCGAGGCAGTCAAATCCATTCACGGAGACAAACGCACCGAAGGAGGTGACTCTCTCGACCTTGCCTTCCACAACGTCGCCTTCCTGGATGGATTCGAAGAACGCCGCTTCTTTCTCGGCCTTTGCCGCTTCGCGCGCCGCTCTCTCCTCTTCGATGATCACACGCTGGGAAGCGATGATCTCCTTCCTGCGCTCCTTTCTGATTTCAAGAAGGCGCAGACGAAGTTTTTTGCCCGTATATTTTTCGAGGTCCTTAACATACCCCGAGCGGATTTCCTTGGCGGGAACAAAGACGGGATAGGTGCCGAGCTCTGCGGTAAGACCGCCTTTGTTGAAACCGGTGCAGACGACGGTAAATTCCTTGCCCTCCTCGATCTCTTTGAGCTGCGCTTCCTCTTCCTTGATCTTTTGCAACATCTTTTGGGAGAGTTTTACCTTGGGGGTGACCTCTACCACCATGAGCTCGATTTCCGTGCCAACCTTCTCGGCATAAGCCTCGCGGGAGAACTCCTCGGTGGCGAGCTCTTCTTTTGCAAGCAAAATTTCGAGCTTCCCGGCTGCGGAGACATAAACTCCCTCATCTGTGGCGGAAACGATCTTCGCAGTGATGATCTGCCCTTTCTTGTACCGCTCTGCCTTGTCGATCCCCTCAACGACGTCCATCATTGTCGTTGCCTGAACTTCCGCGTTGTTTTCTTCCATCTTGAAAAGAACCTCCTGAGTCTGCCAATCGGGAGTGCT
>CANRPN010000022.1 GCA_947632505.1 uncultured Clostridia bacterium
ATGTCATGTCGTCCCGCGCGAAAAATCAAATCCTATGAACTCAGTCAATTACGACGATCTCATGCTCAAAACGCTCGCGGAATGCACGGGCAAAACGCTGCTTCTGCACAGCTGTTGTGCACCCTGTTCGAGCTACTGCCTCGAACAAGTCTCTTCCGCGCTGAAAACCACAGTGTTTTACTACAACCCCAATTTGGACAGCGGGGAAGAGTACGAGAAGCGAAAAAAAGAACAGATCCGTCTCTTAAAGGAGACGGGACAGGCGGATTTTCTCGACTGCGACTATTCCCCCGAGGAGTTTGATGCGATCGCCCGCGGCTATGAGGAGGAGAAGGAGGGGGGAGCGAGATGCGCGCGGTGTTTCCGTCTGCGTCTTGAACGCACGGCGAAAGAGGCCAAGGCGCGCGGGTACGATCTTTTTGCGACCACGCTCACCGTTTCGCCGCTGAAAAACGCAAAGCTCATCAATGAGATCGGTTTTGCGCTCGGGGAAGAGTACGGCGTGAAGTATCTGCCGAGCGATTTCAAAAAACGGGGCGGGTATCTTCGTTCCATCGTGCTCTCCAAGGAGCACGCCCTCTACCGCCAAAATTATTGCGGCTGTCAATTTTCCAAACGATAATCCGGCGTGAAAAAGCGGGGCGGCGACTGCAATTTTGCAGTCGCCGCCCCGCTTTTTCCATCGTTATTCCACGGGCTTTCCCGTCAAGAGACCGTTAGAGAAATCCGCTTTGGGCAATTCCGTGCCCGTTTTAAGGGCCTCCGTAAATCGTTTTGCAAGTCTTGCGCTCTCGCGGACGGCGCTGTCAAACAGTTCGTCCGCATTGTTTCCGCGTCCCTCGGAGAGTGCGGCAAAGCGTTCTCCCGCAAGGTAGGCGGGCTCGGGGTTTTCGCGCGGGTAGAGGCGGGAGAGAAAGCGCTTTGCATGAAAGAGCCGCTCGGTGCGCTCCCACCGCCGCTGCGCGGAATAGCAACGCCCGTGGAAGAAGCGAAGATAGCGGAAAAAGTTCTTCACACCGCGAGCAAAGCGCGCCTTTGTCACTTCTTCGCGTCCGAGTTTCTGCCCGAGAAAGGCGTAGAGCCGCGCCGTCGTATCGTTTTTGAGGATCGTTTGGGGGGAAAACGCAAATTCGAACTTCTCCGCTTCGCGGTTTTTCTTTTCCCGCAAAAACCATACGTCCCAGTCGTTTTCCATCTGCTGATGTTCCCGTTTTTGGCTGCGGTTTTCTTCGAGGTAGCGGTAAACAAAGGGATGAAAGGCAGCGTCCGCTGCGTAATGGGTGATGTAGCCGCAGATATAGGAAAGCGCCTGCGCCCGTTCCTCCTCGGTAAAGCGGGGCGCGCCCTCTTTGCCGCGCAGAGCGTCTGAAAAGAGCGAAAACACGTCATATACGCGGTAACGGTGCAGAAACTTCCCGAGGTTATATTCGCTCTTGCAGCCGATGCGGTAAAAGAAAAAGACGTCGGGCCCCTGACACCCGAGGTAATATTCGTCGGGGAAGCGCTCTGTGGCAGTTTTCGCTGCGGGCGGAAGGAAAGCGCGCGCCTCCTCCGCAATGAGCTGATGGGTGATAGACGATGGCATAGCGACTCCTTACTTGGTATTATATCCGTTTTGCAAAAAATAAGCAAACGCCTTGCAAGAATTTTTCGAGGGATTTCCCCGTTCGCAAAAGAAAAACCGCCGCAAGGCGGTCAATTTTTATAAGCGGGCGGCGGATCGTACCGCTTCGGATTGTCCGTCAATCCGAGCAGGTAATCCACACTTGTATTGTAGAACTCGGCAAGGCGGACAAGGATGTCCGTCGGGATGTCATTTTCTCCGGTCTCGTATTTGGAATAGCCCGTTTGGGACATTCCCAGAATCCGCGCGATCTGCGTTTGGCTCATATCCTTATCTTCGCGCAAATCCCTGATGCGCCGGTAGACTCGTTTCATTTTTCCGAAAATTCCTAAAAAATTATAACATAAGTATCTCCAAACACTTGACATTTAATCTGTTTTAGGTTAAAATGAATCCGTCGAAAACAAATTACGACAATTTTTTTAACAAGAGAGGTTTTTATGAAAACGATTGGCAACATTCTTTGGTTCTTGTTTACCGGTTTGTGGACGGGGCTCACATGGTTTATCACCGGTTTGCTTTGGTGTGTGACCATCGTCGGGATCCCTTTCGGTTTACAGGCGTTCAAGCTCGGGCGGCTTTCTTTTTGGCCCATGGGCACGGTGGTAAATAAGCACTTCGGAGCACATCCCATCGCAAACATTCTTTGGTTCATCTTCGGCGGATTTGCGTTGGTGCTTGAATTTTTGATTCTCGGGCTTGTCTGGTGCGTGACCATTATCGGGATCCCGTTCGGTTTGCAGGCGTTCAAACTTGCGGGTCTTGCGCTTTGTCCTTTCGGAGCGACCTTTGGCGCGCAGGAGAAGAAGAATTGATCCATGCCGGATCACGGCGAAATGCCTAATACAATCTCCATATTTTGAAACGGCGCCGTACCCGTTCGGGTACGGCGCCGTTTGCGTATTTTGTCTGTTCAAATCTCTTTTCTCGTTAGCCACGCGGCAGGGGCCGTTTCCCGAAGATCGCTGTGCCTAAGCGCACCATGTTCGAGCCGTGTTCGATGCACAGTTCCCAATCTCCGCTCATGCCCATGGAGAGATACTCTACGTCGCAAGACGCGTCGCGTGCCCGCTCAAAAAGCGCGCGCATTTGCTCGCAGAGGGGGACGAGCACGGTCTCGTCGCCCGTATCGGGAAGCATTGCCATAAAGCCCTTTACGCGCAGTCCTTCCATGGCGGAGAGCCGTTCGAAGGCCGCCGTCCCTTCGGAGGGGTCGTAACCGCCCTTGCTCGCTTCTCTGCCGATGTTGATTTGGATAAGGATATCGCTCGCAATGCCCGCTTTTTGCGAGAGCCGCGCGATCTCCTCCGCAAGCCCGTCGCGGTCCACCGATTGGATGAGAAAGGTCTTCCCGATGAGATATTTTACTTTGTTGCGCTGCAAACGGCCGATAAAGTGCCGCCGCGCGCCGTGGACAAGATCGAACTTTTCACAAAATTCCTGTACTTTATTCTCGCCGATGTCCGTGACGCCCGCCGCGATCGCCCCATCGATCTCTTCCGGCGTGCGGGTCTTTGTCGCGGCCACGAGAGTCACTTTTTCGCCGAACGGATTGCCCTTTTCGAGCCTTTTGAAAAGGCTTTGCAGTTCATTCGTCATAGAGGATCACCTCGTTTTTGCCGAAGAACTTTTCAAAGAGAGGGGAATCCTTTGCCGCTTGGAAAAACGCGGCTTGGATCAGAAGCTTGCATCCTTCGATCTCTTCAAGAAAAGGGTAGGGGATTTCGAGCTGTCCGATGCGGAAGCGCAAAATACGCTCCTCGTCCTCGGCGGAAAGGTCGTACCAAAGGTGCCGTTTGAGCAGCGAAAGATCCACGCCGCCCGAGTAAAATTCGATGAGATAATCCTTCTTGGTAGGGGACGGTTTTTTTACATGCTTTTCATCGCCGAGATAGGTGATGTATACCACGCTTGCGTTTGCGTCCCGCGCCACGGCGAGGAACTCACTCCGCTTGGCGTCCTTGCGTTTGTAGTCTTTGTCCGAGCGCACAAGGGAGATCACGAGATGCAGGATGTAAAAGGGGATGAGCCCGATGAGGATGTAAAGATACACATTGTTTTCCGTCGCCGACCAAAGGCTGAGCATGACGAGCATCGCTACGGTGAGCGCAATGAGCAGGATATAAAACCATTTTCCGAGTTTTCTTGTGGAGACAGGCTGATTTTTCATTTGTCTCTATTCTACTCCAAACAGGCGGGAAATGCAAGCAGGTTTGGGGGGCTTTTCCATTTCGCTTGACAAATGAAGGAAATTATTATACAATCATCGTATGATCATTTTGGGACTTGACCCCGGGCTCGGGACGATGGGGTACGGAGTCATCGAAAAGGACGCGAACGGCAACTGCGCCGCGGTGGATTACGGCGTGGTAAAGACGCCCGCATCGGAAAACCTTGCGGTGCGGCTGTGCATCCTGGAAGACGGCGTCAATAAAATTTTCGATCGGTTCAAGCCGGACGAGGCGGCCATGGAGGAGCTGTTTTTCTCCAAGAACATCACCACGGGGATCGCCGTAGCGCAGGCGCGCGGAGTGATGCTGCTCACCTGCAACAAACGCTGCGGCAGGATCTTCGAATATACGCCCAATCAGATCAAACAGGCGCTCACGGGATACGGAGCGGCCGACAAGATCCAAATGCAGCGGACGGTGGCAAGCCACCTGCGTCTTTCTTCCGTCCCTCGCCCGGACGACGCGGCAGACGCCTTGGCGGTCGCACTCTGCCATGCCTTTACGAGCCGTTTCGCCTCTCTTTTCGGCATACGGTAGAAAGGCCTGCCCCGATTATCTTGCTGTCCCCCGCGCAGCGGGGGTGGAGCATTGCTTTCTGTCAACGGTCGATGACCGTTGGCGCAATGCGACATGAGTGCCCCGCTTTTCTACTGTCTGATTCCTTAGGCGGCACGAGCCGCAGGCGAAGTAGCGCATTTGTCGCGCGAACGATGACCGTCCCGCCCGCACGTTCTACACGTTCTATTTGTCTAAGGGCGGCACGAGCACGCAGTGCGAAGTAATGCGGGGTTCTGCCCGCATGAGACGATGGCGAACGCAGAGAGCCGAAAGGGGGGCGGTGCCCCGGGTAAAAAAATAAGGAGCCCCCTTCCCTACCCTCCCCCCGCATTACGGGGGGAGGCGAGAAAACAAACAGGGAAAAACATTATGATAGGATATTTGAGAGGAAAAGTAAAATATTTGGACCCCGATTACGTTCTGTTGGACGTCAACGGCGTGGGGTATGAAGTGATCTGTTCCGGTGCGGCCTTTTCCCGGCTCGCGGGCGTTCAGGCGGGCGAGGAAGGGGAACTTTACACTTACTTGAAAGTGGGAGAGGACGAGATCACCCTTTTCGGGTTTGCGGATGTGCGCGAACGGAAGCTCTTTTTGAAGCTGACTTCGGTGCAGGGAGTGGGTGCGAAGATGGCCATCGCCATTTTATCCTCGATGAAACCCGCCGAGGTCTCCGAGACGATCGCCCTTGCGGACAGCAAACGGCTTTCCGCAGTGAAGGGAGTGGGCAAAAAGACGGCGGAGCGCATCATTTTGGAACTGCACGGCAAAATTTCCGCGGATGAGCTGCTCGGCCGCGAAAATACGGAGGGCAGAGCGTCCGTTTCCAAGGAGACGGATGAAGAGGCTGTCTCGGCGCTGATGGGGCTCGGATTTTCCAAGCAGGAGAGCGTGCGCGCCGTGGAGCGGGCCAGGACGTCGGGCGCCAAGTCGGTGGAGGAGATCATCGCGCTTGCTCTCCGCGGGATGTAACAAGAGTGGGCTCTGAGAGAGGGAAACGCAATGTTTGACAACGATTACGATGAATTTGAGGACGGCGAAGAGCGGCTTCTTACGAGCACAAAGAGCGTTTATGACATAGAGGAAAACGTCCTTCGGCCCAAGACGATGGAGGAATACGTCGGGCAGGACAAGATCAAGGAGAATCTCTCCGTTTACATGTCTGCCGCAAAGGCGCGGGGGGAAGCGCTCGATCATGTTCTGTTATACGGCCCGCCCGGGCTCGGCAAAACGACGCTTGCGCACATTATCGCAAATACGATGGACGCGCAGATCAAGCTCACGAGCGGTCCCGCCATCGAACGGCAAGGGGATCTCGCCGCCATATTATCCAATCTCAACGATGGCGATGTGCTGTTCATAGATGAGATCCACCGTCTCAATCATACGGTGGAGGAGACCCTCTATTCGGCGATGGAGGACTTTGCGCTCGACATCATTGTGGGCAAGGGCCCTATGGCGCGCAACATCCGTCTGCCGCTCAAACGCTTCACGCTGATCGGGGCGACCACCCGCGCGGGGATGCTCTCCTCGCCGCTTCGCGATCGCTTTGGCATTCTCTGCCGTTTGGACATGTACACCCCCGCGGAGTTGCAGAAGATCGTGACCCGTTCCGCGCGGACGCTGGGTATTTCGGTGGAGGAAAAGGGCAGCTATGAGATCGCCCGCCGTTCCCGCGGCACGCCGCGGATCGCCAACAGGCTCTTAAAGCGGGTGCGCGACTTCTCGGCAGTCTCGGGGAGTACGTCTGTCACGGAAAAGACGGCAAAAGAGGCGCTCTCCCGTCTCGAAATCGACGAGCTGGGTCTGGACGAGACGGACAGAAACCTGCTGCGCGCGCTCATTGAGAAATTCAACGGCGGGCCCGCGGGGTTGGATACGCTTGCCGCTACGATCAACGAAGATGTGAATACGATCGAAGATGTGTACGAACCCTATCTATTGCAGCTGGGGTTCATTGCCCGCACGCCGCGGGGCAGGGTCTGCCTGAAAGGCGGCTACGAGCATATGGGCGTAAAGATGCCTGAGTCCGTCCGCAAGCAGCTTTCCGTATTCGACTGACAAGAACGGCCGCTGCCCCCTATGAAAGGGGAGGCTCCCGCAAAGCGGATGGTAGGGGTCGACATTCTGTTTTGTCATTTTGACGAAGTGAGCGCAGCGAACGGAGTGGAGATATCTCATCTCATTTCATTTTCAAAACCATGAAAACTTCCGATTTTTATTACGATCTGCCCGAAGAACTGATCGCGCAGACGCCGGCCGAGCCGCGCGATTCGTCGCGGCTTTTGGTGTACCACAGGGACACCAAACAGATCGAGCACAGGATCTTCCGCGACATCACGGACTATTTCAAAGCGGGGGATGTGCTCGTTGTCAACCGCACCAAAGTGCTTCCCGCGCGGCTCTATGCACATACCGAAAACGGCGGCGCGGTGGAAGTACTGCTCTTAAAGCGGCTGCGGCTCGACGAGTGGGAAGTGCTTGTCCGTCCGGGGCGGAAGTGCAAACCGGGCGTAAAACTCACGGTCAACGGCGAGCTCTCGTTGGAGGTCCTCTCGGTCACCGAGACAGGCGAACGCGTGGTGAAATTTTCGTTCGACGGCACATTTGAGGATGTACTTTCCCGCGCGGGGACCATGCCTCTGCCGCCCTATATCCACGAAAAGCTCAAAGACCCCGACCGGTATCAGACGGTGTATTGCAGGGAAAACGGTTCGGCGGCCGCGCCCACAGCGGGGCTGCATTTCACAAAGGAACTGCTCCAAAAGCTGCGCGATATGGGCGTGGAGATCGTGGAGGTGCTCCTGCATGTCGGGCTCGGCACCTTCCGTCCCGTGAAAGTGGACGATGTCGAAAAGCACGTCATGCACAGTGAATACTATGAGGTGAGCGAAGAGGCGGCGGAAACGATCAACCGCGCAAAGCGGGAAGGCCGTCGGGTGATCGCGGTCGGCACGACGTCGGTGCGTACGCTTGAAACGGTCGCAAAGGCGGACGGCACGATCGAGGCGGGCAGGGGCGATACGCAGATCTTTCTTTATCCGCCCTATCAAATGAAATGCGTTGATGCGCTCATCACCAACTTTCATCTGCCCGAAAGCACGCTCCTGATGCTCGTGAGCTGCCTTTGTTCCCGTGAGGAAGTGCTGCATATTTATGAGGCGGCGGTGAAGGAGCGGTATCGATTTTTCAGTTTTGGCGACGCCTGCCTTTTCTTATAAGCGGCGCATCTCTTTGTCGCGCTGCGGCAACCCTCAGTCATTTACATCATAGTAAACTCCTTCGGGTCTTCCTCGCGCTCCTCGACCTGCTTGCTTCTAAGAAAAGGCCTCCTGTTTACGGCTTCGCAATACTTTGTCGAACTTGCGCGCTCCTCGGTCACGTACCTCTTAGTACGCTCCCGTCGTCGCTTACGCATCTCTTTGTCGCGCTGCGGCAACGAAGAAAAAAAGAGCCGCGGCGGCAAATTTGCCGCCGCGGCTGCGCGCCTTAGCACTTCTTATAAGATCTCGTTGAGATATTCGAGCAGCACTTCGCTCTGCTGTTTCGCTCCTTCGAGAGAGGGATGGCCGTCTGCGCCCTTCTGCTCGGCGGGCAGTTGCAGGTAGGAGATCGTCGCGTCGCCTTTCTCCCCGATCGCCTGCATAATGCCGTTTTCGATCGCGGAGTTCACGCCCATCATGCCGTACACGCACACGATCTTGGCGTGCGGGTTCTTGGAACGCACCAGATCGAGCAGCTCCGTGTAGTCTTTGGCGAACAGATCTTGCGTATATGTTCTGTCGCCGCTCATGGCGTAGCCGTCGTTGGTACCGAGCCCGATCACAACCACGTCGTGGCTCTCTTCGGGGTAGGTGTATTCGCCCGCCGTCACGGAGGAGAGCTGTTCATACATCTCCAACATGTTGATGGTGAGCCAGCCGATCGTCTTTTTCACACAGATGCCTTCGGTCGCCACGATGGAGTAATCGGCGTCGAGCGCCTGCGCGGTGAGGTAGGCATAGCACTTTGCCGCGTCCGAATTTTCCACGGCGCACGCATCGCCCGCCTTCCCGAAGATCCCCGCGCCCACGGTGATGGAATCGCCCACAAATTCGATGCGCAGCCGCTCCTTTTTCTCGGGGCGGAGAAATTTCCCGTCCGTTGTGAGCTTATTCACCTTCAAGACGCCGTTCTGCGAGCTGATGGACTTCACGAGACGGACAGTATGTACGCCCTCTTCGAGGTCTTTGGCGAGCGTATAGACGCGGTTTGCGACAGGCTTTTTCAAAGTTCCCTCGCTGTCACCGTCGACAAATACGCGGTAATAGAGCGCGTTCGTCATGGGGATCAGGTCGGCTTCGAGTTTCGTCCCGTAAAAGGTGACTTCAAACCCCGTCGCGCCGTTGTCGAGGCAAAGTTTCTTCTGCTGCAAATACGTCCTTCCGAACAGTCTGAGCGCGTCCGATTGGAACGTGTTGATCTCCGCTTCGGACACGACTTCGAGCCCTTCGATCTTCTCGGGCTCATCTTGCCCGCCGGGCTCTTTGTCCGATTCGTTCGGATTGTTCTGATCGTTCGGGTCTTCCTGCTTGTCCGGGTCCTTATTTTGTTCGGTCCCGTCCGTAGGCGGCGTATCGGGTTTCGTTTCCTTGCAGCCTGCGACCAGCACGGTGCAGGAGAGCATGATCGCAAGCATCACGGTCAATATTTTTTTCATGGCGTCTCCTTTGCTCCTCATTTCAAAAGCGATTGGATATGATTTGTGAGCGTCTTGGCGTTTTGCTTGTGTGCGGCGGCGCTGGGGTGTTGGTTTCCTCCCTGCGCGTTGCTCATCATCTGTTTCTGCGAGATGTTCTCATCCCCCGTGTCCTTGATCGCCGCGGTAATGATCTGTTTGGTCTGCGCCGTGGAGGAGGCGGGCATCATGCCGTAAATACAAATAATGTGCGCGGTCGGCCGTTTCTCGCGAATGAGCCGCAGCATGTCGGCATAGTCCTTTTGGAAGAGCTCAACGCTGTAATTGGGGAATTGGGAAGAGGTCGCGTGCCACATGTCGTTTTCGCCGAGGGCGAGCACCACGATATCCGCGTCAAATTCCGAGAAATCGTACTCGGCCGAATTATTGAAGCCGGTCACCGTGTATTTGTCGTACATATTGGTGTTGCCGTCTTTCACGCAGATGCCCGAAAGTGCGATGATGGAGTAGTCGGCGCCTAAATTCTGAGCGGTGAGATAGGCATAGGTGAGAGCGCTGTCGGAATTTTCCATGGTCCCGAGTTCGGAAGGGTTGGTCCCCGATGCGCCGATGCCCGCCGTAATGGAATCCCCGATAAATTCTATTTTGAGCTCGGGTTTTTCGGGGGCGGCAAGGAAGATTCCGTCCGTCTCAAAGGGGGAGGCTTCGAGCTGGATCGTGCCGAACGAAGGCCCCACGGACTTTACGATACGCACCAGATGCAGCCCCTCTTCGAGCCCTTCCGCTACCTTGATCACGCCCTTTTGGGTCTTTATCCGCACTTCCTCTCCGCCGTCTGTAAATACGGAGATATAACTGCCCGGCGTGAAAAATCTCACGGAGAGCTTGGTGCCGATGAAGGCGACCTCCACCCCCGTGCAGGGATTATCGAGGACCAGCCTCTTTCTGGAAAGATACGTCCTGCCCAGGAGGTTCACACTCTCCTCTTCGAGGGCGTTCACGCTCTTTGAGGTCGTCTCGGCAAGCACTTCCACGGCTGCGGTATCCGTTACGGCCTCTCCCTTTTCGGGGGTATAGGTCGCCGTGAGGGTCGTCTTTCCCACGGCAACGGCGGTGAGCGTTCCGCCCGACACCGACGCGATTTCCGTATCCGAAAGGGTATATGTAATTTCCCCGTCAAACGCTTCGCCGTTCCGTTCGAGCACGGCGCCGATGTCTGCGGTTTTCGCGCCGTCCACGATCGCGAGCAGATAGCGCTCTTGGCCGAGCGTCAGCACAAATACGTCTTCGGGCTCTTTGTCGGGTTCTTTGTCAGGCTCTTTATCGGGCTCTTTATCAGGCTCTTTGTCGGGTTCTTTATCGGGTTCTTTGTCGGGTTCTTTATCGGGTTCTTTATCGGGATCTTCGGGTTCGGGCTGTTGCACCTGAGGTCCGGGAGGTTCCTGCTTCTGCTCTTCACATCCTGCGGCAAAGGGAAGAACGAGCATTCCCGCGGCGAGCAGAAGGGCGAAAAATCTCTTCTTGAACATAAATCGGCTCCTTTGTATTTTTGTTTTATTGTAACCCAAAAAGTGCTCTTTGTCAACGGAAAAGGAAAAAAATTTTCATCATTTTTCCGAAAATTGCTTGACTTTTTCAAAAAACTATATAATATAAAAGAAAAAAGAAAATTTTTTCGAGAAAATTGTCATGGACTGCACCTATTTTTCATTTGAAGTTTTGAAAACCGATCCCGAGACGGGCGCGCGCGCGGGCATTTTGCATACGCCGCACGGAGACATCGAAACCCCCGTCTACATGCCCGTCGGCACCCAGGCCACCGTGAAAGGGGTCCTGCCGAGCACTTTGAAGGAGATCGGCTCGCAGATCATCCTCTCCAACACCTATCACCTGTACATGCGTCCCGGTGATGAGCTCATCGCGCGGGCGGGGGGCTTACACCGGTTCATGAATTGGGATCGCCCCATTCTCACCGATAGCGGCGGATTCCAGGTCTTTTCCCTTGCCGCGCTCAACAAGATCACCGACGACGGAGTCACCTTTTCCTCCCATGTGGACGGCAGCTATCACACATTTACGCCCGAAAAGGCAATGCAGATCCAACACAATCTCGGTTCGGACATCATGATGGCCTTCGACCAGTGCAGCGAATACGGCTATACGCACGAACAGGCGCGTGAGGCCATGGAGCGCACGGCGAAGTGGCTCGAACGCTGCTATCGCGCGCATGACAACCCCAAACAGGCGCTCTTTCCCATCGTGCAGGGGAATTTTTACGAGGACTTGCGCGAGGAGAGCTTGAACCGCTGTCTGCCCTTTGTCACGCACGGCATCGCGATCGGCGGACTGTCGGTGGGGGAACCCAAGCCGCGCATGTACGAACTTTTGGACTTTTTGCAGCCGAAATTACCGACGGATGTTCCCCGTTATCTCATGGGCGTCGGTTCGCCCGACTGTCTTGTGGAGGGGGTCATGCGCGGCATCGACATGTTTGACTGCGTCCTCGCGACCCGCGTCGCGCGGAACGGCACGGCGCTCACTTCCCGCGGAAAGGTAGTGGTGCGCAACGGCATGTATAAGGAGGACTTTACCCCGCTCGACCCCGAGTGCGACTGCTACTGCTGCAAGAACTATACCAAGGCCTATCTTCGTCATATGGTGAACGTGGGAGAGATGACGGGCGCCATGTTGCTCTCTCTGCACAATATCACATATTTGCATACCCTCATGCGGGGGCTGCGGGAGAGCATTCTCGGCGGATATGTGCGGGAATTTGCACGCGAGTTCTACAAAAAACAGCAGGATCCGAGCTGAAACCATTGCGCAGGAGGAATAATTTTTTGGGAAAACGGAAAAATTTTCCCGAAAACGCTTGCCAAAACCCCGAAAAAAAAGTATCATGAGTACAAGAGAAAGAAAGGAGATCACGTAAAATGAATGTTTGGAATTTATTGGCGGAGGCTTCCGGAACGCAGACGAACAACGGAGGCGGCTGGCAACAATATATGGTCTATATCCTGCTCGGCGTCATTCTGGTGCTTCTCGTCGTTTGGCTGCTCTTTTCGGGCAGAAAAAACAAGCAGCGCCAAAAGGAATATGTCGAACAGCTTGACGCGATCGCTCCCGGCAACAAGGTAAAGACGGCGGGCGGCATCTGCGGCATTGTCGTGGAGGTTTGCGACGACAACACCGTCATTTTGGAAACGGGCAGCGAGCAGTCCGGCAAGTCCTATATCAAGATGGACAAGGAGCTCATCGCGCAGACGGACGCCAAGGGCCCCACGCAGATCGCGCGCGAGCAGGCGGAAGCGGCCCGCAAGGCCGAGAAAGAGGCCAAAAATACCGAAAAGAAACCCGAGACTTCCGAGGACAAGGAACCGGAAAAACCCGAAGAATCTCCCAACACCAAGGAATGAGAAAAACCGAGAGAGCTTTCCCCTGCGGAAGGCTCTTTTCTTATGCAAACGGCAGATCGGCGCACAAGGCCCGATGTCATGGGCGCCGTATTTTCCGCTACCCTGTCATAACCCGCCTTTTCCGCGCATACCGTTAAGAGAAACGGCAAGTGAGGTGGTTATGGAAACATTGAAAAAAGCAATCAAAGAGAGCGGGCTTGCGGCAATTTGCGCATCGGCTTTTTGTCTGTTCGCGACGGCGCTGTTTGCCGTCTTTGTGCGCGCATATGCCCCGTCGGAGGTCACGATCGCCGTCGTGGACAGGGTGATCCTTGCGGCGGGCGTGTTCCTCTTTTCTTTTGTGTTCGTGCATCGGGAGCGCGCGCTCTTCAAGGGCGCGGGGGCCGGGGCCTTGTCCTTTCTTCTCACCGTGGTGATATTCGGCTGTATCGGCGGCTTCCATTTTTCGGCGATGCTTCTTGCCGATCTCCTGCTCTGCGCGTTATTCGGCGGTCTTGGGGCGCTTTTGGGCGTAAAATTGAGGAAAGAGTAGAAAAAACAGTTGCTATTTTCTTCCTGTCGTTGTATAATAGAGAAAAAACATCGGGAGATTATTATGATCAAGACGATTGCGAAACCCGCGGAAAGAAAGGTTGTCGGCTGCGGCGAGTGCAGAAGCACCTGCCAATCCGCCTGCAAGACGAGCTGCACGGTGGGAAACCAGTCCTGTGAGCGCGTCACGAGAGAGCAGAAGATCGAGAAGAAGTAATTCAAAATTCGAAGTTCGTCCGGGGAGCAGCGGCAGCGTTGCTCCCTCAATTCCGTTATAGACTGTTTTTATGCTGCATATTTTTACATATCACGACCGGCACTATCTCTATGATACGGGGAGCGGCTCCCTTCACGAATGCGACGAAAAGACGGCGCGCCACTTGCGCGGGGACCCTGTCGAAATGACCGATGAGGAGCTCGCCCAGATCGCGCAGCTCGAAGAGGAGGGTCTCCTCAATAAGGAGGAAGTCAAGGCCTACCCCATGAAGAGCCGGGAAGCGAAAGCGCTCTGTCTTCATGTCTCGCACGATTGCAACCTGCGCTGCAAGTATTGTTTTGCGGACGAAGGGGCCTACCACTCCGTGCGCGAAGTGATGTCCTTTGAGACGGCGAAAACGGCGATCGATTTTCTGCTCCGCGAGAGCGGCAGCCGCAAGGTGCTCGAAGTGGACTTTTTCGGCGGCGAGCCCCTTATGAATCTCGACGTCGTCAAAAAAACGGTGTACTACGCCAAGGAAGAGGCGAAAAAGTGCGGGAAGCGTTTCCTTTTCACGACGACGACCAACGGACTTCTGCTCGATGACGACACGATCAAATTCTTCAACGAAGAGATGGAGAACGTCGTGCTCTCTCTCGACGGCAGGCCGGAGGTGCACGACGCCGTCCGCAAGACGGTCTCGGGCAAGGGGAGCTATGCGGCGGTCATTGAAAAGATCAAGAAGTTTGTGCGCTCGCGCGGGGACAAGCACTACTATGTGCGGGGCACTTTCACGGCCAAGAATCTCGATTTTTCCAGAGACGTGCTCTTCCTTGCCGATCAGGGCTTTGATTCCATCTCCATGGAGCCCGTCGTCACGGACATTCCCGAATTGCAGATCAAAGAGGAACATCTCGCCGAGATCGAAAGAGAATACGAGCGGCTGTGCGACGAGTATCTTGCCCGGGAAGAGAGGGGAGAGGGCTTCAATTTCTTCCACTTCAACATCGATCTCGAAGGCGGTCCCTGTCTTTCCAAGCGGGTGTCGGCATGCGGCGCGGGAAACGAATATTTCTCCGTAGTCCCCAATGGCGACATTTACCCCTGCCATCAGTTTGCGGGGGATAAGAAGTGGCTCATGGGCAATGTGTTCGAGGGGAAGCTCAATGGAGAGATCCGTGAACTGTTTGCTTCGAGTTGCCTGTTCACGCGCAAAAAATGCAGCGATTGCTTTGCCAAATTCATCTGTTCGGGCGGGTGCAACGCGAATAATTATCACTATTGCGGCGATATCAATGTCCCTTACGAGATGACTTGCGCCATGATGAAAAAGCGGATAGAATGCGCCATGCACATCCTTGCGGCGCGTAAATCCCGAGAAAATTAACAAAATTTCAAAAATGCGGCTCATTTCGGCTTGACGGAAAAACGCAAATTATATATAATGAGAAAAGACGAATTTTCCGAATGCATATTCTACGGAAGATTTCATAGAACAGGAGGCAACAATGGGAAAAATAAAATCGGCGATCGTTCTTACCCTGATCACGTTGATCGTCGCCGTTTTATGCGTAGTGTGCTTTGTCCCCTTTCCCTTGGGAGGAGACGGCATTCACTACTTTAATCCGATAATCAACTGGGCGGATAAGAGCGCGGATCTCGGCGGCTATCAATTCGGCGAAGAGGCCGGGTATCTCGGCGGCTCCTATGCCGTTGTGTTCTATCCGGAAGGCGTCGTTTCCGCGAAGGACTATGCGGACGATCAGAACGCCGGCACGGAGGGAAAGACGGAATATGTGGCCTATGCGGGCGGCTCCGTCTATCTCGACAAGGAAAAGGTCTGCAACGGCGGAACGGAACCCACCGCGGAATTTAAGGCGGCGTTCGATGCCCAGCTGAACTGCTTGAAAGAGCGCTTTGCGCGTCTCCATTCCGAAGGTCTCACGCTTGAAGTGCGGGACGGTTTCACCGTCTATGCGACCCTTCCCGCCTCTTTGGATGCATCGGTTGCGGCGTTCCTCTATTATTCGTATATGGGGAATGTTACCGTGCTGTACGGGACAAGCTCCGATGCAACGAGCGCGAGCCAGATCATTCCCGAAGCCGGCTCCAAGGCAAAGCCTTCGAGCGAATATATCAAGAGCGCAAGCGTACGCACCAACGTCGGCACCCCCTATGTGGAAGTGGATTTTACCGATGCCGGCCTTGAACTCATTTCGAATGCGACCTCGGGCGCAGCGGACAGCGCGGGCTATCTCTTCGTGCAGGTCGGCGGCGAAACGGTGATCAACCTCTCCGTCTCCGAGCAGATTTCGGATGACCTCTATATCAGCGGCAGTTACACGAGCGACTCCGCAACGATCGTTGCAAATACGATCGACACCGCGCTTGACTTCGAAAAGATGGAGTTCGGCATGAAGATGGGTGAGCTGTATCGCGTGGACGGCGGGTTTGCGCCTCTGACGCTCGGTTCCGTCTCTTTGTCCGCGCTTGATCTTGTCTACATTGCTTTCGGCGTTTTGTTCCTTGCGATGGCAGTGTTCTTCCTGGTCCGCTATGGGCGTTTGGGCTTTGTGAACATTCTCACCTATTTGCTCTTCCTCGAACTTATGGTGCTCATTTATTGGGCGGTACCCATTGCGATCGGGACCGGCGCGATCGTGGCGCTTGCCATATCGTCCGCTCTGCTCTGTGTGAGCAACGCCGTGTCCTTTGAAGCGGCGCGCAAGGAATACGCAGTCGGCAAAACGATCGCCTCCTCCGTGAAAACCGGCTACAAGAAGTGCTTCTGGCACATCTTCGATCTGCACATCGTGCTTCTTGCAGTTGCCCTGCTTGTCTATCTCATCGCGATCACCGAGCTTTCTGCGTTCGGTTTGGCGCTCACGTTCGGCGTAGCGCTTTCGGGCCTCGGCACCCTTCTTCTCAACCGCTTCCTGTGGTATGTGACGATGGGACTTTCCAAGCAGCCCGGCAAATTCTGTCATTTTAAGAGAGAGGAGGTAGAGGACGATGAATAAGCGTTTTCTTCCCGGAAAGTTGCTCCCCGTATGGATTGCCGTTTCTGCGATCCTCATCGTAGTCGGCGTAGTGCTGTTCTCGCTCTTCGGCTTCAATTACGCTTCCCCCGAGAAAAAGACGGTCGAGATCAGTTATGACGCAGTCGTCTACATTGAGGAGAAAGAGGAAAAACTTGCGGAAGAGTGCGAGAAGGTATTCTCGCAGAACATGCTCGAATACACCGCAAAAAAGACGGACCGCGAGCTCGATGTCAATTACGTTGCGGAAACGGGGAACTATCTTCTTGTGTATACGTTCTCTTCCGATGTAAAAGACGAAACGTTGCAGACCGCTGCGGCCTCGTTGCAGACGGCGCTTGAAGGAAACAGCGAGTTCGGCGGAGACATCTTTGTATCCGCGCACACGCTTGCGGGAGAACAGTTCCACGAAGCGAGCTGGCGTGCGGCGATCGCGCTCGGCGTTGCTGCCATCGTTGCGCTTGTGTACGTCGGTTTCCGGTTCGGATGGGACTGTGCGATCTCCGGTTTGGTGGCCTGCGTAAACGATACCCTTCTTACCCTTGCGCTCTTTGCGATCGCGCGCATTCCCGTCTATGCTTACGGTCCCGTGCTGTTTGCGGGGATCGCCGCGGTATTCTCGGCGATCTTATGGCTCGCGCAGTGCATGAAGATGCGGGAGAACTTTAAGGATCCCGCATACACCTCGCTGACGGCGCAGGAAGCCGTGGGCGTCTCCGTTGCCGGCTCGTGGAAGTTTGTGTGCTGTTTCGTGCTTCCGCTCGCGGTCGTATTCGCCGTCCTTGGGATCATTGCCTCCAACGGATTGCGTCTGTTCCTGTTGCCCGTGCTTCTGCCCCTTGCGGTGAGCGTTTACTCGTCGTTTCTTCTCGCTCCTGCGGTTCTCGTGCCTTTGAAGAGCAAGTTTGACAAGATGAAATCCTCGCGCAAAAAATATGTCGGCAAGAAGAAGGCGGAAGTGCAGGAGTAACCTGAAAAACCAAAAGTAAAACGGCGGGAAGTATTTCCGCCGTTTTTGTTTCAACGAATTATGAAAAAAATTGTCCGCGAATATGATTTTTCGCCCGAAGAACTGCAAACCGTAAGGGAACTTGCGCGCACCCTCGATCTCACCGAGACGACTGCGGGCATTCTCTTTTCGCGCGGGTCAAAGGACGCGGAAAGCATGCGGCGGTTTTTGCATCCGTCAAAAGAAAACTTTCTCTCGCCCTTCTTGATGAGGGGGATGCGGGAGGCGGTTGAGCTGTTGTCCCGCGCGCGGGAGGAAGGCTGGCGGGTGGCGGTTTTCGGCGATTACGATGCGGACGGCATCGGCGCCTGCGCTATTTTGCAGCGGGCGCTCACGGCTTACGGCATCGAGCCCTATCTCTATGTCCCCGAGCGGGAGGAGGGGTACGGTATGAGCATCGCCGCGATCGATGCGATCTTCGATGAATTTTTGCCCGATCTCATTCTTACGGTAGATTGCGGCATTTCCAATTATAAAGAGGTGGAATATATCAAGGAGCAGGGAACTTATGTGATCGTCACCGACCATCACGAGCTCCCCGAAATTCTCCCGGACTGCATCTGCATCAATCCCAAATTCCGGGATGACTATCCTTACGACAATCTCTGTGGCGCGGGTGTTGCGTTTAAGCTCGCGTCCGCGCTTTTGGGCGAGACGGCGAACGGGCTTCTCGATTTTTGCGCGCTCTCCACGGTGGCGGACAGCGTACCGCTGACCGGGGAGAATCGCGATATTGTGCATGAAGGGCTTCTCAGAATGCGCAAACAGCTCCGTCCCGTTTTCAGCGCTTTGCTCGGCAAGAGCGTGGAGATCACTGCGCAGACGCTTGCTTTCAACCTTGCGCCCCGCGTCAATGCGGCGGGCAGGATGGGGGATGCACGCGCCGCGTTGCAGCTTTTCACTACGGAGGACGAGGCCGAGATCTTAGAGCTTGCTGCACGGTTGCAGGCGTACAATATGGAGCGCCAGCAGCTGTGCGACGACCTCTATGACAAAGCCCGCACGCAGATCGTCAAGAACGGCGCGTACGATAACATTGTGATGTTGGTGGGCGAAAATTGGCATGCGGGGCTCATCGGAATTGTTGCCGCGCGGCTTGCGGAGGAGTTTGCGCGGCCGGTCATTTTGTTTGTGCGCAAGGGCGACATGCTTCGCGGCAGCGCCCGCAGCATTGAAAACGTCAACATTTTCGAGGCGCTGAAACACGCTTCGGAGTTCATCGAAGAGTTTGGCGGGCACGCGCAGGCGGCCGGGGTCAATCTCCGAGCGGAAAATTTCGAGGCGCTCAAACGATCGCTGGACAGCTATCTCAAAGCGCAATATCCGCGTGAGGACTTTGTGCCCTCCATAGCGGTCAGTGAGGAGATCGCAGGCGCCTTTCCCCACAAGCTGGCCGAAGAGCTTGAACTGCTGGAACCGTACGGCGTGGGGAACCGCCGTCCGCTCTTCGTCACCACGCTGGGGCAGACGAACGCAGTTCCCATCAAGCCGCTTTCCCCCCATCTTTCCCTCTCGGGAGGCGGGCTCGATTTCATGTATTTCGGCGGCTACGCCGATTTGAAACTGCTTCGGAGCGATACGGTCAAACAAGTCATCTTCGAGTGCAACCTCTCCACCTATCGCGGACGGGAGAGTTTGAAGGGCTTCATCCGCGCCGTTGTGTACGATGCCGAAGGGGAAACGCACGGCGGGGAAGGGTTCGAAAACCTTGTTCTGTCGCTTGCGGGCGACAAAAAGCAGCTTACCGCTCTCAACACAGAGGAGACCGAGGCGCTCATTTCAAAGAAGGATGGGGAGAGCGCCTACGGGCTTTGCGTTGTGGCCTATCGTAAAGATTCGCTGAAAAATTTCCCCGCGCTTGCGGAAATTCCCCATGATCTTTTCCGGCTGTCCTCGTCGAGCGTGCGCAACGTTGTACTTCTCTCGCCCGACCCGGACTGCGATCTTTCCGCCTATCGGGATGTCGTCTTTCTGGAAACGCCTGCCGCGGTTCCGCAGAGAACGGGAAACGCCGCTCTGTATGCGAACACGGATCTCCGCGGGGATGCGTCATTGGGAGACATCGGCGCGGACCGCGAGACGATGATCGAAGCGTTCCGGCTCATTCGGGAGAGCGAGGGGCTCCAAATCGGAGAAACCTTTGCGGAGACGGCGCGTCTCTTGCGCGGCGACGAAAAACAGCTCATCTTTGCGCTTGCGGTCTTTCGGGAGCTGGGGCTTATCTCATTGGACGGGGGGCGGCTCAGGCTCGTACGCGGCAAGCGCGCGGAGCTCACCGATTCGAAGATCTATGCGGCGGCTCTTGCGCGCACACAAACAAATTAAGCGACGCTCCTGCCCCTTAACAGGCTGCGGGAGACCGTTGCCGATAAAGGCGATCTGCGGTAATGAGGCGATCTATGGAACCTATTTTAATGAAAATATATGAATATTACACGGGCGAGGGCCGGGACATGCTCCTGCATGCATACGACTTTGCCAAAGAGGCGCATCAAAATCAAAAGCGCGCCTCGGGCGAGCCGTATTTTATCCACCCGTGCGCCGTTGCCGAGATCCTGGTGGACCTCGGTTTGGATACCGCTACCGTAGCGGGGGCGCTTCTGCATGACGTCATCGAGGACACCCCCTATACTGACGAGGACATCCGCCGCGAGTTCGGCGAGGAGGTGCTCACGCTGGTTGCGGGCGTTACCAAGCTCGATCGCATTGTGTTCAAATCCCAGGAAGAGGAGGAGGCTGAAAATTTCCGTAAAATTTTCGTCGCGATGGCGAAAGACATCCGCGTCATCATTATCAAACTTGCGGACAGATTGCACAACATGCGTTCGCTCAACTATCTTTCCGCAGAGCGGCAGAAAAAGATGGCGCAAGAGACGCTCGACATTTACGCCCCCATTGCTGGGAGGCTGGGTATCAGTCAAATCAAGTGCGAGCTGGAAGATCTGTGCCTCAAATATCTCGATCCCGCGGCGTTTGAATTTCTGGTGGAAAACATTCATCAAAAGCTCGAAGAGCGCAACCGTTTTGTGGATTTCGTCGTGGAGGAGATCAACGAAATTCTGACCGAGTCGGAAATCCACGGGGAGGTTTTTGGGCGGCCCAAGCACTTCTATTCCATCTACAAAAAGATGAAAACGAAGAACAAGACTTTGGATCAGATCTATGATCTGACGGCGGTGCGGGTGATCGTCGCAACGGTGGATGAGTGTTATGAAGTGCTCGGCAAAATTCACAAGAAGTGGAAGCCGATCCCGGGGCGTATCAAGGACTACATCGCCATGCCCAAGCCCAATTTGTATCAGTCGCTTCATACGACGGTCGTCACGAACTTCGGCCAGCCGTTTGAAATTCAGATCCGCACGGAGGAAATGCACCGCACCGCGGAATACGGCATTGCGGCGCATTGGAAATACAAGGAGAACCGTACCGAAGAGACCTCTCTCGATCAGCGCATTGCATGGATCCGCGAGGCGATGGAGTGGCAGGGGGATTTGAAGGACAGCAAAGAATTTCTCGATACGGTCAAGGGGGAGATGTACAGCACGGAGCTCTTGGTGTTTACTCCGCAAGGCAAAGTCATTTCCCTTCCCGCCGCGGCAACACCCGTGGATTTCGCTTACGCCATTCACTCCGAGGTGGGGAACCACTGTACGGGCGCGAAAGTCAACGGAAAGATCGTGCCGCTCAGCTCCACGCTCGAACTTGGCGACGTCGTTGAGATCATCACCTCGCCCGGCTCCAAGGGGCCCTCGCGCGATTGGTTGAAATTTATCAAGTCCTCCTCCGCCAAGGCGAAGATCAAGGCGTTCTATAAAAAGAACATGAAGGAGGAGAATATCCGTCTCGGCAGGAGCATGCTCGAAGAGGCGGCAAAGCGCAAGGGCTATGCTTTGAGCGATATTCTCACCGACGAGAGTTTCAAAAAGGTCTCCGAAAAGCTGTCCTTTGCCTCCATCGATGAAATGCTTGCCTCGATCGGTTACGGTGCAACGACCGTCAACCAGGTCCTGTTCAAGCTCATCGACTATTTTAAGCGGGAAGTGCCGCAGCCCATCATGCCGCAGGAGTACCGCGGGCGGCTCGCCAAAGGTTCGGTCACCGTCAACGGGACTACGGGTCTTTTGGTCAATTTCGCAGGCTGCTGTTCCCCCGTCCCGGGAGACGACATCATAGGGTTTGTAACGCGGGGCAGAGGGATCGTCATCCACCGACGGGACTGTCCCAACATGCGGGGCGTGGAAGAGGAACGCTTGCAGCCGGCGGAGTGGATCACAGAGGGCGGAGCGCAGTTCAAGGCGGCCATTGTGGTTACGGCGGCGGAACAGGGCGCTGCGATCGCTGCGATCGCAGGCAGCGTGGCCGAGATGAAGCTGGGGATCAGTTCCATCAACGGTCGCTACGATAAAAACGACAATGCCATCGTCGATGTTACGGTTACTTTGACGAACCGTCAGGATGTCGAGGTGCTCATTAAAAAGATCAAATCCTATAACAATAAGATCTATGATGTGCACAGAAGCAGCACTTGATGGAGCCTTTTTATCCGCCCCTTCCGTCTCCCCGCAGGGCGGAGAGACGGAAGGGGCGCAGATGCTTTTAAGGGGAGCTCATGCAGATTTACAAACTCTATCCCAAGGATTTTGCCGCCAACACCTATTTCGTCACGGCCGACGGAACGAATGCGCTCGTCATCGATCCCGCCCAGCCGCGCGTAAAGGAGAAAGCGGAAGAATTGGGGCTCAACGTGAAATATGTACTGTTAACGCACGGCCATTTTGACCATATCCGCGGCTGCGCCGTCCTGCGGGCGGCGGGCGCAAAGATCGGATGCATGGAGGGTGAGGCGGAACTTGCGCTCCACAACGATCTCGGCTCTGAATTTACAGGCAAAGAAACGCCGCCGTTTGTCATTGATTTTACGCTGCAAGACGGAGACGAACTTGATCTTCTCGGCCTGCACATTCAGACGCTTGCAACTGCGGGACACACGGCGGGTAGCGCGTGCTATCTCGTTTCGGAAAATTCCGAACGCGCGCTCTTCACGGGCGATACCCTCTTTCGGGAAAGCGTGGGCAGGACCGACCTCCCCACGGGCAGCAGCCGTGCGCTCGCAGCAAGTTTGAAAAAACTTTGCGCGCTTTCTTTCGACTGTCCCATTTATGCGGGGCACGGCGAGGACAGCACGCTCGGCTATGAAAAAACGCATAACGGGTACTTAAAATGCTGACGTCAACCGAAAAATGGCTCGAACCGGAGCTCATGGACGTGGTGCGGCTCTTCCCCTCTGCGGAAGAGCTTCCCCTTTCGCACAAGATGGAGTATTTGCCCTCTCCCGAGGCTCTCACACACTCGCCCGCCCCCGCTTGCGGGGGAGGGGTAGGGGAGGGGGAACTCGTCCGAAACACCGTCGTTTTCAACGGCAAGGAGCACGTCTTCGAAGAGCACTTCCAAGCCGCGACAAAGACGGAACAAAAGAGCCTTCTCAAACGCTATGCAAAGCTCGCGCTCTACGAGGTTTTGTCTGCGCATTATCAAAAAAAC
>CANRPN010000023.1 GCA_947632505.1 uncultured Clostridia bacterium
CGCCGAAAGCGGAGGCAGAGCCCGCAGCGGAAGGCGAGGGCGAAAAGAAAAAACGCGGCCTCTTCGGGAGAAAATAATTCATGAAAGTATCCTATCTGAACGATGCGTTTTTCAGTCGTTTGGAAACATTGGCATTGCATCTGCGCGCCGATCTCGCGGGATTTTTCGGCGGAAAGCATCTGGTAAAGACGTACGGCCAAACGGTGGAATTTGCCGACTACCGCGAGTATATGCTCGGGGACGACATCCGTCGCATCGATTGGAATTTGTACAGCCGTTTTGAGAAGTATTTCCTCAAACTGTTCACGGATGAGCGCCAGATGCACGTTCAGATCTTTTTGGATTGCTCCGCCTCCATGGGCAAGGACAATCCGAAAAAGGCTGCATACAGTGTTGCCATTGCCGCGGCGCTCGGCTTCCTTGCCGTGCATAATATGGACAAGGTGTCCTTTAAGCTGATGAAAGGAAACCACTGCGAAGACATCACGGGCCTCATCGTGGGCAAGAACTCTTTTTTCCGCGCGATCAGCCTGTTGGAGGAGATCGACTTCGCAGACGAGACCGATCTCGGCGAGGCGATCACTTCCTGCCCCAATGTCGGTTCCAACGACGGTTTGACTGTGATCATTTCCGACTTTTTCACCGAAAGTAATTGGAAAAAGGCGGTCGACTATCTGCGCTATAAAAAGAGACAGGTCATGCTCGTGCAGGTGCTTACGCCCGACGAGGTGGACCCGCTCTATTCCGGCCGTATCAACCTGATCGATGTGGAGTCCGCCGATCTTGCGGACCCCAAAAACATGAAATTGCGGATCACCCGCAGTTTGCAGCTTGCCTATGCGGAGGCGTTCGGCGATCTGCAAAAGGAATTAAAAGAGTTTTGCACGTCCCGCGAGTCGGACTTTGTTACATTGACGTGCGATCAACCGATCGAGCGCGCTCTTTTCGGTGAATTGCTTAAAGTAGGTATCATGGAATGAATTGGTTGACCCCTCTCGGGCTTTTGGGGTTGATTGGTATTGCGGTCCTCATTCTCATCTATATCTTGAAGCCGAACTACCAACAGAAGGTCGTTTCGAGCACCTATGTCTGGAAGCTGAGCTTAAAGTACAGAAGAAAGAAGATCCCCATCAACCGTCTCAGAAATATCCTGTTGTTTCTCTGCCAGGTGCTGATCATTATCGCCTGTGCTCTGATTCTTGCGCAGCCGATGCTCCGGGAAGAAGACACGAGGATCTTCAACGAAAAGATTGTCGTGCTCGAAAATTCCGGGAATATGCAGGCGGCCAGCGCAGGGGAAACGCGGTTCGAACGTGCCGTATCCCAGATCCGCGCCCTCACGGGCAGCACGCTCACGGAAGAGAGCGGGGCGATCACGGTGATCATAGCGGACGAATCGCCCTATTTTCTCGTGCAGAGGCAGCGGGGGTCACAGGGCAGGCAGGAAGTCTACGCCGCACTCGATACGCTCTTGTCGCCCGAAACGCGGTCGGACGTCTATGGCACGGCCGATATCGACCGCGCGATGGCGTTGGCCGAGAATGTCCTCGCCGAAAATCCCGAATCCGAAGTCATTCTCTATACCGCGACGAAATATCAGTACAGCGGAAAGGTGAACGTGCAGAACGTCGCGGCGGAAGGGGAGTGGAACGCGGCGGTCATCGACGGTTCCGCCGAGATCAATCCCGATACCGGCTACTATGATTTCAGCGTGGAAGTCGCCTGCTTCGGGCGGAATACCGACCTCATGGTCTATTTGGAAATTTACGAAGCAAACGGCGTTCCGGGCAGCATGGTAAAACTGCAATCCCCCGTCCGCTGCGAAAACAACGAGACGGTCGCCTATACCTTTAACACCGCAGACGATTCCGAATTTATCTTTTCTTACGACCACATCCATTTTTGTCTGAAAGAGGATGACGCGCTGCCGGTGGACAATGATTTTTATATTTACGGCGGGATCCGTCCCAAGGTACGGGTGCAATATGCAAGTTCTGCGCCCAACACCTACTTCAACGGATTTTTGATGACGCTCCGCGACCGCTGGACCCAACTGTGGGACATTGATTTTTATGAGGTTCCGCGCAACATGGCTCCCGAAACGGAGGGGTACGATGTCTACATTTTCGAGCACAGAATGCCCGAAGTTCTTCCCACGGATGGGATCGTCATCCTGAGCGATCCCGATCGCGTGCCGCAAGGGCTCGACATCGAGCTCGGCGCGCGGGAGCGCGGGCAATTTTCTTTGGTGGTGGGCGAACAGCACGCTGTCACGCAGAACGTCAAGGTGGAGAACATCGCGCTCACAGAATACACCCGTATTGTCTATTACGATAATTTTATCCCGCTCATGTATTGCGGCGGCGATCCCGCGCTGTTGGTGCGCGATACCCCCGATTCCAAGATCGTCATTCTGCCTTACAGCGTCAACTACTCCAATGACGTCATTGACCTGTATGCCTTCCCCATGCTCATGCTCAACATCTTCAAATACTATTTGCCTGCTGCATTCGGCAGCCCGGTATATGAAGTGGACGATGTCGTGCAATTTCAGGCGCGCGGCACCGAGCTTACGGTGACCGACCAAAACGGGGAACGCCCGCAGAACGAAGGGGAGGAGAATACGTACCGGGTGAAGCGTCCCGGGACTTATACGGTGGTACAGAAACTGCTTTCCCAGGCAGATCTTATCGAAAACTTTTACGTAAAACTGTCGGCATACGAAAGCAACACCGTGCGCGAGGCCGAAACCTTTACAATGCCCTATTTCGAGGACACCAAAGGAGAAAACGATTACGATCTGTTGATCTATCTGGCGTCTGCGTTGGTCGCTCTGCTCTTCCTTGAATGGTGGTTGCAGATGCGTGAGAATTTCTGAGGGAGGAGAAGAGAATGTCGAATTTCAGTATCCATTTTTCCTATCCGTGGCTGCTTCTGCTCCTGATCCCCGCGCTCTTTTTTACGCTGTTTCCCTATTTCCGCTTGAAAAAGAGATACAGACGCACGCGCAACCGCATTGTCTCCATGACGCTGCACATGCTGATCATGCTGCTCACGGTCGCAACGCTTTCGGGCATCCTCTTCCTCTATGACGAGCCCAACCTCGACAACGAGGTAATCCTTTTGGTGGATACTTCTTACAGCGGCCGCAACCAGGACGAGGAAAAAAATGAATTTTTGCGCACGGTCATCGACCAAAGCGCGGAACGGTATAAAGTGGGAGTCGTCACCTTCGGCTATAACCAGGTCTACGCCTCCGAGCTCTCCCGCGACCCCGACGAGGTCTATGAAAACTATCTCGAAGCCGACTCTCCGGACGACAGCGCGACGGACATCGCGTCCGCGCTCACTTATGCCAAGGGACTGTTCACCAATCCCGAGGGAGCGAAGATCGTGCTTGTTTCCGACGGGATCGAGACGGACGGAAGCGCGGCCTCCGTCATCCGTGCCATCGCCGCAGAGGGCGTCCGCGTGGACACCGTGCACTTCCCCGCCAACTTCCACGAGGACGAGGTGGAGCTTGTACAAGTCAATTTGCCCGAGTACAATCTGACGCCGGGCGTTCCTTTCGAACTCTCGGTCTCTCTGCTCAGTTCCTATGAGGGGCATGCCCAGATCACGCTCTACGATAACGACGAAGCGTCCACCGCGTCTGCGGGGGACTTTACCGTCGGGATGCAGGAATTTACATTCAGTCACCAATTCGATCACCCCGGTCTGCACCGGCTGCGTTTCGAGGTGACGGGCGACGGCGATACGCTTACTCAGAACAACCGTTTGGATTCCTACATCTTTTTACAGGTATTCAACCGTCTGCTCGTCATTGAGCGCTACGATGACGAATCGGCTGCGCTGACCACGCTGTTCGAAACGGACGACTATTTCAACGAAAAAGGCGGCGACTATCAAGTGAACGTCGTCAATGTCACCGATACCGACAAAATGCCCAAGACGCTGGATGAGCTGCGCGAGTATGACGAAGTCATCATGATGAACATCGCCAATGCCGATCTGCCGGAGGGATTTGACGAGATCTTAAATTCCTACGTGTACGATTACGGCGGCGGCCTCTTTACGACAGGCGGCAACCGTCTCGACGAAGCGAGCGGCCAGCCGGAGCTCGACGAATACGGTGACTATGTGCCCAACGCTTATAACCGTGAGGATATGCGCGGTACGCTCTACCAGCAGATGCTGCCGGTACAGGCCATCAACTACACGCCTCCGCTGGGCGTTGTCATTATCATCGATATTTCGGGCAGTATGCAAAGCCCTTCCACTTCCATGCCGGGCAAAACCAAGCTGGAAGCCGCGCAAGACGGCGCGCTCGACTGCCTCAATGCGCTCAGCGAGCGCGATTATGTGGGTGTCATGACCCTTGCGGATACCTATGTTGAGGAGCTGGAACTGACTCCCATGACCCACCGTGCGGAGATCGAGGAAGCCATCGACGGCATCCCGGACGACGGAGGGAGCACGAACTTCCGTCCCTCGCTCATGCGTGCGGGCACGGCGCTCATGTCAACGGACAAGGTGCAGCGCAAGCACATCATTCTTGTCACCGACGCCCAGCCGGGCGACAGCTTGGAGACGGATTACGGTCCGCAGATCCAGATGAATTACGAGGCCGGCATCACGCTCTCGATCGTGGCGATCGAGGCGGGCGGCAAAACGCAGGATATGCTGACCGCCTGTGAAATGGGGCACGGCAGATTCATCGACGTAGACGATATCTCCCGTATCACTTTCTATATGCGCGAGGACCTGACGGGAGAGGACATCAAGTCGGTCGATCCGCAGCCGTTCATCCCGCAGATCAAGGACCGCACGGAGGCGGTGAGCGGGTTGAAGCAGGAATCCATGCCCGAAGTGGGCGGATATTACGGCACGCGCGTAAAATCGGAGGCGGTGGAGCCGCTCACGGCAGGCTTTGTGCCGCTGTACGCGCAGTGGAAGTACGGCGAAGGGATGGTCGGCAGTTTTATGAGCGACCTGAACGGAACGTGGTCGCGGCAATTTTTGGATAGCCCCACGGGCACGAGGTTTCTGTTCAACGTCACGCAGGCGCTGTTTCCCACAAAGGACATCCGTTCGCGAGAGATTGACGTCACGCTTCTCGAAGATAATTACGGCAATCAATTAAACATATTCACAAGTATCGAAGAAGGGGATTCCGTCGAGGTCGTCATCTCGGGCCCCATGCAGGAAAACGGCGTATTCGAAAAGGAGGAAAAGATTGCGGCAAGCGCCGCAGACGGGTTCAGCCGCGTCACCTTCCCTATCACAAAGTCGGGGGTGTATCAGATCACCGTCCGCAAGACGGATTTGGAAGGAAATGTTACGGAATATTCGATCTATAAGGCCTTTTCCTATTCGGAGGAATACCAGACTTTCCGCGACGATGAGCAGTGTGCGGAGTTTTTGGCCATGCTTGCAGAACGCGGCAAGGGGCAGACGATTCCGCCCGATGAGGTCTGGCGGGTATTTGAGGGATTCCAGGATGTCTTTCACAGGCAGTTCGATCCCCGCCTGCTCTTCATCATTCTCGCGATCGTGTTCTTCCTGCTCGACATCGCGGTACGGAAATTCAAGTTCAAATGGCTTCACGAAATTGTGCGCGAGCATAAAGAGAAAAAGAAGGGAGGACCTACATCCCGGAAGAAGGAGGTGGAAGAGGGATGAGAAAGTTCAAATGGTTTGCGCTGTCAGCACTTGTCCTCTGTTTTTTGGCCATGGTAGGCTGCGGAGCGCCGAAATTGGATGCTCCCACCGATCTCTCCGTCGATATGGACACATTGACTTTGCAGTGGAAAGCGGTTCCCGATGCCGTCCGCTATGCAATCGATTTGGGCGGAGACCGGGAGATCGCCACGGCAAAGAACACCTATTCGCTCGGCGGGCTCCTTCCCGGGGAATATCAGATCGCGATCAAGGCGATCGGAAACGGCACGGAACACGGCGATTCGGAATGGTCCGAGCCTCTCCTGTTTGTCAAGGAGGAGGAGAACGGCATCAAGTATGAACTGACAAATCTAAACTCCGAATATCGGGTCACGGCCATCGGCTCTGCTTCGGGGGACATTGTCATTCCCGATCTATACCGCGGCAAGCCCGTCACGTCCATTGCGGCCAAAGCGTTCAGCAGGAGCGGTCGCATCACGGGTATCGAGATCGGTAAGAATGTGACGTCTATCGGCGATCAGGCCTTTTTCGATTGTTCCATGCTTGCAAAAGTTACGCTTCCCGAGAACTTGACGAGTTTGGGCTCCCAGGCCTTCCAGAATTGCCGGGCGATCACTTCGCTCACAGTTCCGGGCTCGCTGAAAGTGATCGGCGACTACGCGTTTTCCTATTGCCGTGCGCTCACCACGCTCACCATTGAGGAGGGCGTCGAGGAGATCCGCGAAAACGCATTTGCCAAGTGCACATCGCTGCGGCAGGTAACTCTTCCGCGCACGCTGACCGTGCTTGCAGACGGCGCCTTTGCCGACGACGAGAGCTTGGAGGCGGTTTCCGTCAGCGACAAGGTGACGGCCATCGGCAATTCCGCCTTTGCAAATTGTGCGGCGCTTCAAGACGTTTTGATCGGTAACAGCGTAGAGCAGATCGGCAGCAGCGCATTTTCCTACTGTACTTCGCTGACGGAGGTCGCCATTCCCAATTCCGTAACCGCAATCGGCAGCAACGCTTTTGCGGGGGACAGTGCGCTCGGCAGCGTCCGTCTCGGCAGCGGGCTTACCTCCGTGGGAGAAAACGCCTTCCGCAATACAAAAATCTGGACGGAGGCCAACGGGCTTGTCTATATCGACAGTTGGCTCGTGGGCACGACGGACGATCAGACAAGCGAAATCACCGTGCGGTCGGGTACCGTGGGTATTTCGGACACAGCGTTCGGCAGCAAAAGCGGAGAGATCCACGGCGGATTCAACTATTTTGAAATTCCCGCGGGCGTCAAATATATCGGCAACTATGCCTTTGCCAACCGTGTTTCGCTCACTTCTCTCGTCATTCTCGGGGGCGGAGTGGAACAGATCGGCAACTATGCATTTTACGGCTGTACCTCGCTCGACGTCGTTCGGCTCGGGGATAGCTTGAAGACGATCGGCAATTATGCGTTCAGAAGGTGTACGATGCTTGACGAGATCGAGATCCCCGACAGCGTTGAAACGATCGGCACGTGGGCGTTTTACGACACGGGCATTTGGAACGAAGCCGATCTCGGAGTCGTCTATGCCGGAAATTGGGCCGTCGGGTTCAAAGAGGGGATGTCCATTATGCTCTCAGCAACCATAGAAGATGGCACAGTGGGGGTTGCCAATTATACGTTTTATCAGAACGCCTTTCTCGGCATGGTCATTGTCCCCGATACCGTCAAGCGGGTGGGCAAAGCCGCCTTTTACGAATGCGAAACTCTGCGAACGGTTCAACTTCCCAAGGATCTCACGCGGATCGAGGATTACACGTTCTACGGCTGCCTTTCGCTGAGCACGATCACCCTTCCACAGAATATCAAGTCTATCGGACGTTCGGCATTTTACAAGTGTATCAGTTTGCGCGAAATACAGCTCCCGGATGCGTTGGAGTCGGTTGGCGATTATTGCTTTTATGGGAGCGGACTTGGTGACGTCACATTCGGTTCGGGTCTCAAATCGATCGGGAGCCGTGCGTTCCAGGGCTGCCTGTTCACTTCGCTCACGCTCCCCGGTTCTCTCGGAAGCATTCCCGAGCGCGCCTTTTCCAAGAGCGCCGTTTTGGAGACGGTCGTCTTGGGAGAGGGAATCACTTCGGTAGGCAGATACGCCTTTTCGGAGTGTCCGGCGCTGCAAACGGTCGTTTTGCCGGGCAGTATGCAGAGCATCGGCGATTATGCCTTTTATAAATGTAGCGCGCTCACTTCCATTGACTTCGGCGGGACCGCTTCGATCGGAAACAGCACCTTCTTCGGTTGCAGCAGCCTGCGCAAACTCGTCATTCCGGAGAGCGTCACGTCGATCGGCAACTCTGCATTCCGTAATTGCAGTTTGCTCGAAAGTATCATTTTGCCCGACACTGTAAAGGCGCTCGGCAGCCATGAATTTAACGGATGCAACCGTCTTATCATCTATGCGGAGGAGACGGAGGCGCCCGCGGATTGGAATTCCCGTTGGAATTCCGCATACCGTCCCGTGCTTTGGGGCTGCGTACTCTCCGCGGCCAAGGATTATGTCGTCTCCTTCACCAAGACGGCGGAAACCTTTGTCAATCCCGCAGTCATAGTGGAGGAAGTATTCCCCCGCCGCAGCGGATATACCTTTGCGGGCTGGTCCCTGACGGAGGGCGGCGAGGCAATCGGCGGTCAACTTTCCGAGCTCGACGACGGCACCACCGTCTATACGCTTTGGACGGAGGGAGACCCCACGGAGTTCCAGCCCGAACCGGAGCCCGAACCGGAGCCCGAGCCCGGGCCCGACGATTCGGGGCAAGAGCAGGCAACACCATCCCGAAAGGAATTGTAAGAATATCATAAGGCAGGAAAACAAAGATGAAAAAATTTTTGAAAGCAACGCTCATCGCAATTTTGTTCGTCATCACGGCGATCGGCATCGCAGGGTGCGACAGCGTCAGCAGGATCCGCGTCAAAACGGAGAACATGCCCCGCACGGTCTATGTGCAAGGGCAGGATCTGGATCTTTCCGAGGGCAAACTTACGGTCACGCGCAAGGAGGGCTCCGAGGACATTCCGCTCGATTCGGCCGACATTGCGATCTCCGGCTATGATAAAAACAAGCTCGGGAAGCAGGAGCTCACCGTGGAATATGCCAAGCAGACGACGACTTTCGAAGTGGAGGTAGTCGCCCGCGTGGTGGTGCAGAACTATGAGCCGAGCTATTTTGTCGGCGAGGAATTTAATCGGGAAAAGGGACGGCTGGTGATCACGCGGGACGACGGGACGTCGTTCAACGTGGCATTAAACGATGCCTCCGTCAGCATTGAGGGCTTCGATTCGGTGGCGGCGGCCTCTCCGCTTACTGTGACGGCGCGCTACACGGGCAACAACATGAACTACACGGGCACCTTCGATGTAAACATCTATGCGATCGGCGAAGTGCAGTTTACCCGTCCCAACAAGTCCGAATATTTCAGCCATGAAACGCAGCTCGATTTAGCGGGCGGCTATATCACTTACCGCGGCAACAACGGTGCGCTTACCCGCTACATCAACCTCACCGAGAACATGGTATCCGGATTCGACCCCAAGAAGGCGACGGTCGCAAACCGTACCCAGCCGCTTGAACAGACGATCACCGTGAATTACGGCGGCCAGAGTTTCACCTTTGAGGTCACCATAAAGTACAGTGACGTCAGCTATTTCATCGAGAAGTCCGCCGAACTGAGCAAGATCGAGTGGACGGCGCAGACCGCTCCCACCGAGGAGCAGGGCGAGCTCGCCTTGGAGCTTACGGAGCTGTATCTCGGGATGGATTTCGATGACGCGTCGCTCATTCCCGGAGATGGTGTCTCTGCGGCGGCCCGCGTTGCCTCCGTGTACGCCTTCAACAGATGGAAGGAGTTGCTCGGCGAATATTCCGATACGTTGATTCCGCAGGACGGCAGCCTGTATCTCAACGCGGGCGGTTCCTATGAGGATGCCAAAAAGGCCTATGAAGGATTGCAAAATAAGGAGGGCGAGGTTTGGAAGCTCGGCTCCCGTCTGAAAGATCTCATCTTCTATTTCGGCAGTGAGGTGCTTTACAGCGGCGAAGAGGCCGACGTCACGGTGACGGACTACACCGCAGACTTCTGTGAAAATTCCAAAATCGAGTCCCAGCTCTCCGCGCTCAAATATCTGACCGAGGCGCACGAGGCGCTGACCGGCGTGCCCACGGATTGGCAAACCGACCAATTAAGCCAATATGCGGAGACGATCGAAAAGGCGTATGCGGCCGTCACGGGCAGCAGCCTTGCAAACGTCGGCAACAGATCGCTTTACACCGTTCTTTCGGGCTGGCGCGAAAAAGACGATTATTTTGATATCCTCTATTCCTATTATTTCTATAAAGACGAAAGCATCACCGAGGATTCCGCAGTCAAGATCTTTTCGCTGCAAGATCTCCATCTGCCTCACCCGCTCGAAGAACTTTATACTTCGGTGCGGGAGGCTATGACCTATCTGGCCTATGCCGCGCAAATGCTCGTTATCGGCAGCGACAGCACCCCCTTCATGCTCACATACCGTGAGATCGAACAGCAGATAGTTGCAATCTCGGAAGCACAGGACACGATGATCATCACGCTGTACAACAGCTTGCGGTTCAGCGGCCTGCTTTCCCAGGGGGGCACGCCGATCGCCGTCTCCTTCTCGCAGCTCATCTCCTATCTGAACACCGCTTCGTATGGCTATCTGCAAGTGAACGGCGGCTGGCTGGACGACATCGAATTTACCGAACTTTGGGAGAAGTATCTCTCCATTGTGGAAAAACTCCTCAGCGAAGACGGGGAGAGCTATGAAGGGAGCGAGCAGTTCCGCACGGATGCGCACGAACTTGCCGAGGGCTTTGCACAGATGGCGCCTTCCAAGCAGTATGGGTTCCTTTGCTCTGTCAACAATTTCTATACGCAGGGCTATCCGCAGATCGCTTTCCAGACCGCATCGTCCTACTTTGTGCTGATTTTGGCCGATTATGCCACTACGGCTTTGCCGGAAAACGCACAAGATCTGTTCCTCAATCTCTTGCTCGCGATCGAGTTGTATTCCCGTCAGTGCAACACGTCGGGTGCGATCGAGCTCTTCAAGCAGCAGATGACGGCGCTTCTCAGTGCCTACAACAGCCTCGGAAAGAGCGATCAAACGGCTTTTGACGAGTGCTTTGGTGAAGTATTCACTCAATATCTTAAAATCGCCAATCTCTATGACGAAAACGGCGCGCTCAAAGAGGAGCCCGATCTCGAAAGCGACAGTTTGGCGGAGTACAAGGCGCCCATTGAGAGCCTAATCGAAGCGGTAAGGCTGGGGAACAACATGTATGCGCAGATCACGCAGACAGAAAACGGTTTGCTGTATCTGCCGGCATTCCTTGCGGCTTGTGAGCGTGCGGAAGCGCTTGCGGCACAGATCGTAGCAAGCGAAGTAGATGCCGTCAAAGAGGTCTATTATTACAAGCCCTTTGCCATCTTCTCCAATGCTTCGCTTACGCTGGAATATGCGCTCTACTATTTGCGCACCTTAAAGGTAAATCTGCTCACCAACAGCCAGCTTTCGGCCGCATTTGGGTTCAATTATCTCATTTGGGATCTCTATGAAGGGCCGTATGCAGATGTGCAGAACCTCATGTCTGCGCTCTATCCCGCTGTCTATGCCTATCTGACGCGCGGAACGGATGATGAGGGAAATCCCTTGCCTCCGACATATCAGGCGAAGGACATCGAGTCTCTGTTAGACAACTATCTTGAACTCTCTGCGGAGGACCGCATGTTCTATCTCAATCTCGATCCGGGCGGATTCTTCTCCGTCATTCTCACGAGCTACTACGAACAAGTGCTCACCGAAGACGGGCAGAAGGCGCTTATAGACCTTCTCAACCTCGAACGCGCACTCATGCTCTATGAGCTCGATCCCGAGGGCTCCTTTAAGCAGGAGGACGGCTCCACTACGACCTACGCCCAACTTCTTGAAGAGCGCCATAAATCGGCTGTGGAGAGCTATGAAGCTCTTACCGACAAAAAAGACACCGATGAATTGGAAGATCTTCACGATTTGCTCATGGAAAAATACGAAAAGCGTGACGAGCTCGGCAAGACCGATCCCGATCCGACCGAGCCGGATCCGACCGATCCCGATCCTTCCGGGAACTGACAAAATGATGGCCCTCCCGCGCACAAAGGCGCGGGAGGGCTTTTTTCTGTATGAGGGTCATCATGTTTGTCCGTTTCTCCCGTTTTGGATGAAATTTCCCGCCCCCGCAGCGCACGGAGAGGCGGGTTTTTATCGGTTTGTTACGGACGCTCAATTTTGTGTATAAATATACAAATTTTTTATTCAAACAAACATATAACCCGCTCAAAAGTGAAGTATAACTAAAACTTATTGCAAGGATTATGATAATTTATGCATAATGGGGAAGCCGCCCAGCTGATTTTCTTGACAAAATACGTGCTAATATGATAAAATTATATAACAAAATCGCATGTTTTACAGTAAATGGAGGAATGAACATGGATTCACGCAGATGGTTGCGGACGTTGCAAATTTTTGCGATCGTTTTATTTGCAACATTTTCCGCGGCAGTTGTAAGCGCATGCAAACCCGAGGAGGAGTTGGAGACCCCTCCACCCGTCGAAAAGGAGCATCCCGAATCCGGGGTCTACTACTATGACGGGGAGGCGGAAGAGTATCTCATTTCGCTGTTCGGCGGCGACCGCTTCACGCTGCATGTGCGAGGGCAGGACGAGTTCGGCGTCTATACGCTCGAAGGCAATACCCTTACCTTCGATTTTGACGGCGACAGAGCAAATCTTACCGCCGGGCTGGAAGAGGATACGCTCACGCTCGGTTGGGAAAATGCGCAGATGCGCTTTTTGAAGAAGATCACATATACGGTGACTTATGACGTACAGGGCGGCAGCGAGATTCCCGCCGTTTCCGTCACCAACGGAAAAACGGTGGAAAAGCCCGATGACCCCGTTCGCCCCGGTTATGTGTTTATCGGCTGGTATGCGAATGCGGAATTTTCCGCACCTTTCCTGTTCGGAACGCAGACGGTCCGCTCGGACCTTACGGTATACGCCAAGTGGGGCGCTGCGGTGGAGGGCCACGCAGAGTATGAGATCTCGTACAGCTTAAACGGCTCCGAAGGCGAAACTCCCGCGTCTGTCAGAACGATCGGCGGGAAACTGCTCTACGATCTGCCTAATCCCGAGCGGGAGGGCTACACCTTCGGCGGCTGGTGGATCAGCATGGACGACCAGGGCGACCGCCTCTCCTATCCCTATACGGACGGCATGGAGTTTTCTGAGGACACCACGCTGTTTGCACTTTGGCAGGAGAAGGATGCGCAAGGTCTTGCGGCTCCCGTTGCGCGCGTGGACAGCACAGGCGTGTTCTGGGAGAGCGTGGCCGGCGCCGTGTATCATGTCGTCGTAAGGGGCCCGGAGGGGTTTGCGAATATAGACCGTGAGGGCGTGAGCGGATCGAGCCTTTCCGTTGGCTTTGCCAATGCGCCTGCGGGCGATTATGAAGTGGAAGTTACGGCAACGCTCAATTCCCAAACTTCGCCCACGACATTCAGAAGCTATAAGAACAAGGCGCTCGCGCGCGTTTCGGGGTTCACCGTAGCCGAGCCCGCTACGCTGCTTTTCGGCGGCGTAGAACACGCGGACCGCTATCTCATTTCGGTGGAATGCGGCAACGAAAAGCACAATCATACGCTGTATAACAACGGAGATTCCACCTACTATAATTTCTTGAACTGTTCCATGCAGCCGGGCGGCATCAAGTTCCGCGTTACGGCAGAGGGAGACGGCTATGCTTCCTCGGTTTCCAAAGAATTTGTCTATGTCCGCGAGCTGGATGCGATCGAAGAGCTCTACTTTGACGAGGACACGGAGACGGTCTTTTGGGACGCCGTTCCCGATGCAACGAATTATATCGTTTCCGTCGCCTGCGGGGATCCCGATCATTCCCATGAAGCCATCGACAACGGAAGCAGCACATCGTTCTGCCTCAAAGAGTGCTCGGGCGGCCCGGACGGGATCGTCGTCAATGTCTATCCCGCGACGAAGGGGTACAATTCTCCGCTTCCCGCGCAATATGTCTACCACAAGACGCGCCTATCTACCCCGTCAGGGATCCGCATTTCGGGGCTCAAACTCTCCTGGGATGCGGTCGAGGGTGCTGAGGAGTATGCCATCCGTCTCGGCGGAACTTTGTTGCGCACCGACAAGACGGAATACGACCTTGCGGACTTCGAGTGGCTTGATGTGGAGTATAACCTCAGCTTGCAAGCGCTCTCTGCGGCTTCGGAGTCTCTTTGGAGCGACCCGTTAGACGTCAACTATCTGTCCATGTACGACAACTTAAAGTACAGCGGCGGCATTGTGACGTGGCGCCCCGTCATCGGCGCGAACTATTATGAAGTGATCGTGAATGAGGACGCCGCGCTGCGCGTAGACGACGGCTCGTTCTCCGCTCCCGTTACGCTCACGCGTGCGGGGATCAACACCATTTCTGTGCGCTATCACGACGGCCTGAGATATTCCCAATTTGTCACGCTGGACGTGGAGGCACATTCCGTCATCTTTGACAGCCGCTCGGGCGAGGCGGTCTCCACGCAATACAAGGCGGTAGGGGACAAGATCGAGCTTCCCGAAACTGCGCGCGCGGGATACGATTTCGGCGGCTGGTACAACGTTCCGCTCGGTGCGGACGGCAACGGCGCCCGCTACACGGAGGAAGTTTTCCGTGAGTCGAGCGACCTCGTGCTGTATGCCTATTGGACGGCGGCGCAGTTCCACGTGACCTATGATTACGGCGAAAAGGGCGTGATCGACGGCGCACCCGAGGGAAGCGACGTCACTTACGGCGAGCGCTATACGCTGGATGTCCCCGCGATCAAGGAAGAATTTTCGGGGCTGTATGCCTTTGCGGGATGGTACAGTGCCCCCGACGGAAACGGCACCCGTTATACAGACCAAAACGGCAACAGTTTGTCGGGCTGGGCCTTCCCCGCAGACGGAAAAGTGTACGCCTACTATTCCTCCGCTCTCAGCTATACCGAGATCGAGGGGCAAGACGCCTACTCCGTACGCAAGGGCGACGGCATTGAGCAGATCACCGACATTGTCATTCCGAGCGAATATAACGGAAAGAAGGTCACGGTCGTCGAGGGCTATGCGTTCCGAAGCTGCCTCAATCTACATACCGTGTCCATTCCCGATACGGTAGAGATCGTCGAAGATACGGCCTTCTACGGTTGCAGCAATCTGCAAGGCGTAGAGGTCTACCACGTCGAGGGCAATCAAATTATTGTTTATTCGTCGGAGGGCGGCGTACTCATCCATAAAAACGAAACATCGGGCGAAAATGAGCTCGCCTTCTTCCCCGCCGGGAAAACGGGAGAATATGAAATTCCCACAACCATTTCGGTGATCCCCACCCGTCTCTTTGCGAGCGCGCAGATCTCCAAGGTGATCATTCCCACCTCCGTCGCGATTATTGAGGACAGGGCGTTTTACAACTGCCGCAACCTCGAAGCGGTGGAATTTGTGCGGGGCGTACGCGAAAAGCCGCTCAAAATCAACGACCGCGCATTCCAAAGCTGTACCGCGCTCACATCCATCACGCTTCCGCTCACGGAGGAATTTTCCTACGACAGCTCCAAGGGCATCTTTGTCGGATGTACTGCGCTCGAAAGCGTCAACATCGACGCGGAGAACAATCCTGCGGCAATCTATTCCTCTAAGGATGGCGTGCTGTGCAATGCGGACGGCTCCGTAATCCTCTATTGTCCCGTGGGGAAAGCGGGCGCATACCGCATTCCCATCGGCGTAACGGAGGTCGCAAGCCTTGCGTTCGAGGGCTGCAATAAGCTCACGGAACTGACCATCCCCGGATATGTCAAGACGATCGGAGCAAACGCATTTTTGAATTGCTCCGCGATCGGAAAACTGATCTTCGGCGATGAAAACGTCAACGACCTCACGATCGGTTCCGGCGCGTTCAACGGGAACTCCTCCCTCGGCGAAGTGGAATTTGAAGAGGGAAGCAGAGTCACGGCAATCGGGATCAGGGCGTTCTCGGGCTGCAACCGGCTCACGACGCTCGTACTGCCCGGAACGCTGAAAAATGTAGCCAACGAGGCATTCTCGGAGTGCGCCGGCCTGTTGAAAGTAGAATTTGCCGACAATGCGGAGGACCTTACTCTCGGCATCGGTGTTTTCGAGAACTGTGTCAATCTTGCCGAGGTAAAAATGCCTTCTCATATGGCAAGTTTCACCCCCACGAGCCTCTTCAAGGGCTGCACGGCTTTGGCAAAGGTCTACATCGCCACGGGGAACGAGCAATATCGGGATCTCGACGGCGTTGTGTACAGCCACGACCTCACCGCCATCGTCTATTTCCCTGCGGGCAAGGGCGGCGAAGTCTCCTTCCCCGATGAGATCACCTCGATCGGCAATTCGGTATTCAAAGATAACAGAAACATCACCAAGATCACGATCGGCAAAAACGTGACGAGCATCGGGCAGAATGCATTCAGCGGCTGCGTGCAGCTTGCCGAGGTGGAGTTCGAAAGCGCGGCTCCTGCGGCATACCCCGCTGCGGCAGCGGAAGAAGAGACGCCCATTACCTTCGGGAACTATGCGTTTGACGGTTGCACGGCGCTCAAAAAGTTCGTATTCCCCACGCGTGCAACGGCGATCAGTAACTATATGTTCCGCAACACCTCCATGCTTTCGGAGGTCGTGCTGCACGACGGCATCACGAGTATCGGCCAATATGCCTTCGACGGGTCCGCGATCAGCCATATTGATCTGCCCGCAGGCCTGACGAGCATCGGCAACTATGCCTTCCGCAACAGCGGGATCCGTTCGGTCGAGATCCCGCTCAGTCTGGAAAACAGCAGCTTTGGTCCGTACGTGTTCCAGAACTGTGCCGCGCTCGAAACCGTCTCTTTCCTTCATACGGAGGATGACCGTCTCACGACAATCCCTTATGCTAGTTTCAGCGGCTGTTCCGCGTTGCAGACTATCACCATTCCCGCCGCGATCGAGCGCATTGGGTATTATGCCTTCCAAAACTGCGTTTCGCTGACAAGCGTGACCTTTGAGCAAAGTGCGGCGGGCGCAGAAGAGAAACCTCTTTTGATTGGCGTAGGGAATAATGATGCGCTTACTACCGGCAGGACCTTCTCGGGTTGTACGTCCTTAACGGATATCGTGCTTCCCGCGCGTACAACGGTGCTCGCATACTACACCTTTGAGAAGTGCACCGCGCTCGACAACCCCGCCATTATCAAGGATACGCAGCTCACACTGCTCGACCGCTATCTGTTCGACGGCTGCACGGCGCTTTCCGGCGTAGAGTTGCCCGCAACGCTTACGACCATCGAGCAATATGCGTTCCGCAACAGCGGAATCAAGAGCATCACCATTCCCGCGAATGTGACAGGCGCCATCGGCGTGAGCGCATTTGACGGTTGCGCCTCCTTGCAGACAGTCGTTTTCGAGACGGACAATCCTCTGACATTCGGTAACTATGCATTCCGCGACACCGGGCTTACCTCCTTCACGATCCCCGCGGGCGTCACGTCCATCGGGACGGATGTCTTTGTGGGCGCCCAAGCATTGGCTGCGTTCGAAGTGGAGGACGGCAACACGAATTATGCGGCGGATGGCGGTCTGCTCTACAATGCCGCAAAGACGGAACTCATCCAATGCCCGATCGGCAAGACGGACAAGGCAGTCATTCCCGCCTCGGTCGCAACGGTCGCGATGAAGGCGTTTATGAACACCAAAGTGGGTGAGATCGAGTTCCTCAACGGCAGCGGCGCAGATGCCGATGCGGAGACGCTCACGCTCGGAAGCGGTACGGCGAGCGCCACGAGCAATGTATTCGGCGGCAGTGCGGTCACAAAGGTCGTTTTGCCTGACCGTTTGACAAACATTCCCAACTTTGCCTTTTATAACTGCGAAGCGCTCACGGAGATCACCTTCGGCAAGGGGCTGGAATCGATCGGTTCTATCGCTACCGGCACCACCAAGACGCAGAGCTTCTTCGGCTGCAACGCGCTGAAAAAGGTCGATTTCTCCCCCTGCGGCGAGACGCTCAAAACCATCGGGAACTATGCGTTCGATTCGCTGCTTTCGCTGAACGAGCTCGTGTTCACGGGCTGCACGGCGCTCACCACGATCGGCTCCTATGCCTTTGAAAAGTGCACGCAGCTGACCTCTGTCGATCTGTCTGCTTGCACGGCGCTGAACGAGATCAGAGATTCCGCCTTTAACGGTTCGTTGGCGTTGCAGAGCGTCACCTTCCCTAATGGTGTCCTCAAAACGCTGGGTGGGAGCGTATTCCAGAGCTGCGATCTGCATTCCGTTTCCATTCCCGCAAGCGTGACTGCCATCGGCGGCAGCACATTCAAATACAACTACAACCTTGCTTCCGTGGAATTTGCGGAGGAGAACGGACTGACATCCATCGGCACCAATCTCTTCCAGGGTGCCGCGATCACAAGCATCACCATTCCCAAGGAAATCACGTCGGTCGGAGCTAACGCTTTTGAGGGCTGCACCTCTCTTGCGACCGTCACGTTCGAACTCGGGAGCGCATTGAAGTCGCTTGGAACTTACGCTTTTGCCAATTGCACCTCTCTTACGACCATTACGTTCGATCCCGAGAGCGCGTTGACAACCATCGACAAATATGCTTTCAGTACGACTGCCATCTCACAGATAACTCTCCCCGCGAGCGTTACCACTCTCAAAGACAGGGCGTTCAACAACTGTACCAACTTGACGAAGATCACGCTGTCTGAGGCGATGGGAGACGATTTTGTCATACGTCCCACGGATGCGTCCACTCCTAATGTATTTGCGGGCTGCGATCTTCTCACCGAGATCGACGTTCCCGGAACGAGCACCAAACTCAAATCGGTAGATGGAATCGTCTTTTCCAAGGACGGCACAGAGCTCATCAGCTATCCCGTCGGTAAAACCGCGCTCTCCTATACGATTCCCGGGGAAGTAAAGACGATCCGCAACCGCGCCTTCCAGGGCGTGCACTATCTCACCTATCTCTCTGTTCCCGCCACAGTGACGCTCATTGAGGACAACGCCTTTGACGGCGCGGCGGTGTTGAAAGAGGTGACCTTTGAGGATGGCCAGGAGGCGTTGACCATCGGCACCGAAGCAAAGACGAATAATAACGCCAACAGCCACGGCGCATTCCATGACTGCGATGCGCTGGAATCGCTCACATTCCCCGCCCGTCTTTCGAGCCTCGGCAACTCTACATGCTACTATCTCGATAGCTTGAAACGCGTGACATTTGCACGCAACAGCCTGCTTACGACCGTTCCCTATCAGGCGTTTGTGGGGTGTAAGGCGCTCACAGAGCTCACGTTGCCCGACAATCTGTCCGAAATCGGAGAGAAGGCCTTCCAGGACTGCTCGGCGCTGACTGCGGTCCGCATTCCGGACGGCATCAAGACGATCGGCAACTACGCGTTTAGTGGTTGTAGCAACCTTTCTAACGTACAGTGCAGCGGGAACAGCCTTACTTCCATCGGAAACTATGCTTTCCGCAACTGTGCGCAACTCAAAAATTTCACAGTTCCTCAGTCGGTCACTTCGATCGGGACCTACGCATTCAGCGGCAGTGGTCTCACCTCCGTCACCCTTTTGAACGGCATCAAGACGATTGGCAATTATGCGTTCCAGAACACGGCTCTTACTTCCGTTACGATTCCCGAAAGCGTCACTTCGCTCGGCACCTATCTCTTCTCGGGGTGTTCGTCCCTCGCCACAGTGGACTTCCGTTGCACGATCGGCGGAATCACGCAAAACATGTTTGCAAATTGTACTGCGTTAGAAGAGTTTGTTCTTCCCGAAACGGTCACGACGATCGCTACGTCCGGATTTGAGGGCTGCACCGGCCTTCGCTCCGTTGTGCTGCCGGTCGGCCTGCTCACCATCGGCAAGAGCGCCTTTGCGGGGTGCACGGCTCTGGAAACGATCGCCATTCCCGAAACAGTCACGACCATTGATGAAAGTGCGTTTGCGGGCTGTGTCACGCTCGCAAGGATCGTCATTCCCGAATCTGTCACGACCATTGGGAACAGCGCGTTTGACGGTTGCAGTGGACTGAGAGCGGTGGAACTCTCCGAAGGGCTCATCAGTATCGGCAGTTCCGCGTTCCGTGGCTGCGTCGATCTGCAATCCATCAACCTGCCCGAATCCCTTACGACACTCGGCGATGATAACCCGTTTGAGGGGATTTCGGCCGTCACTGTGGAGGCCGCAAATACGCGGTTCACCTTGATCGACGGCTCGCTGTACGACGGCAACCTCACAACGTTGATCCACTTTGCACCCAAACAGACGGGGGCGGCGGAACTTCCCGACTCCGTGAGGTCGATCGCGGCGTATGCCTTTGCAAATTCCGCAGTAACGGAGGTCACCCTCCCGGCTCTGTTTACCGATCTTCCCGCATATGCGTTCGCAGGCGCCGTAAATCTCACCGCCGTACATCTTCCGGGCGGCTTAAAGACCATCGGCGAGGGTGCGTTCAAAGAATCGGGGATTCAGAGCATCGTCATCGGCCGTCTCGTCACGAGCATCGGGAAGGAAGCGTTCTACGGATGCGCGTCGCTGGATAAGGTAGAATTTGAGGCGGGCGGTACGCAGTATCTGCAAATCGGCGATTCCGCTTTCCAAAACTCTGCCATCCGTTCCGTCGTCATTCCCTCGCGAGTCAGAAGCGAGATCGTCTGTGTCGAGCAACACATGGGCAGCGGCATGAAGACCGCATCCAGCGTCGGTATTGGGAAGTACGCGTTCTATGGCTGCGCCCTTTTGGAGAGCGTCTCCTTTGAAAAGGAAACGGTCGCCAACCTCACCTCGGGATATGTGCCCGAAAGCGGTTGGGATGTCTATGACAGCAAAAACGGCCTCACCATCGGCGAATATGCCTTTGCAAATTGCCCGATGTTGCGGAGTGTGGAACTTTCCGCCGACCTCTGCGACATGTCTCTGCGTCCGATGAGCGGCAGCACCGTATCGTTGGCCGCATTGGGGAAATATCTCTTCTGGAATGACATCCGTCTTTCGGAGGTGAAGATGCCCGAAACGGTCGCGGGGACCGTCGCGTTCGATTCGAGCAGCAACGGCAATGGCTCCTATATGTTCAGCGGCTGCACGGCGCTCACGCACTTCGAGTTCCCCGCTTGGCTGACAGGGCTGTATAGCTATATGTTCGATGGCACGGGGCTGACGGAAGTCGTCCTTCCCGAAACGGTCAAGTCGCTCGGTACCTATGTGTTCCGGAATTGTGCCGACCTGACATCGGTCACGATCGCCGGTCCCATCACGCAGATTTCGGATTATATATTCCAGAACTGCACAAATTTGCAATCGGTCACCCTGCTCGACGACAGCGCCGTGAAAGAAATACGCGCCTATGCATTTGACGGTTGCGCTTCCTTGAAGGAATTTACCCTTCCCGAATCGGTGACGACGATCCGCAACTATGCGTTCCGGGGCTGCACCTCGCTGACGGGCATTGTTCTTTCGGCGAAGGTCGCCACCATCGACAAGAATGCTTTCAGCGGATGGGGTCCCGAACAGACCATCTATGTCAAGGGTCTCGGTGCGCCTCTGAGCGGCTGGAATGCCGATTGGTACGCTGAATGCGAGGCGAAAGTTGAATGGAATTGGGAAGGTTGATTCCATCATTATCAAAAATTTCCATATATTGCGGTATGTTCCGCCGGCATTTTGCCGGCGGACGTATGCGGTTATAAGGGGTTTTTTGAAAAAATCAAATTGAATGGACAAAATTCGCCGTAGTATGCGGCAAAGGAGTTTGCTATGGACGGCAAAAAGACATTTGATCGATATTATTCCCATCTTGCCCGGGAAGGGGCGCTCAAAGCGCTCCTGGGCGGCTTGATCGCGGGATTTGCCGTTGATTTTATCGTGGCGTTCATCACATGGTTTACGCCTGTAAACGGACTTTGGATCGCCGTTGGCGCGGGTGTGTTTGCGGCGGCAGTCACGGCGCCCGTGCTCTATTTCAAAAAATTCCGTCCCACCGCGAAGAAGATCGCCCGGCGGGTGGACCGTTTGGGGTTGGAAGAGCGGCTCATCACGATGACGGAGCTCGAAAACGACGAGTCTTACATTGCGCTCCGCCAGCGCGAGGACGCGATGGAAAAATTGCAGCGCGTCAAAACGAAGGAAATCCGCTTTCAGATTTCCAAGGCGTTGCTCTGCGTGGCGGTCTGCGTCTGTATACTCGGCGTCGGAATGACGGCGGTCACTGCGCTCAGCGCTGCGGGGATCGTCCCCCCCGGCACGGAGGTTTTTCCGCCCGACCCGTTTGAGCCCGTGGAATACATTGAGGTGAATTATGTCGTGGAGGACGTAGCTTACGGCTATATCGAGGGGGAGGCAGAGCAGCTCATCCCGAGAGGGGAGAATGCCACGCCCGTACTCGCGGTGGCCGAGGATGGCTGGGCCTTTCAAGAGTGGTCGGACGGTTATCCCGACCCCGCGCGGGAGGACCTCGACATCCGCGAACCGCTCACAGTAACGGCGATCTTTCAACCGGTGGACGAAAACGGCGAGCAGAGCGACCAACAGCCGAGCGATCCGGGCGATCAGCCGGAGAACCAGCCCAACGAAAGCGCGTCGTCTCCTCCCGGGGACCCGAGCCAAAATCCGGAGCGCCCCAACGAAAAATACGAGGAAAATAATCAGATCGTCGATGGGGAAACCTATTATCGGGATCTCTATGAGGACTATTTGGCACAGGCGCTCGAATATTTGGAGTCGGGCGAGGAAATCCCTCCCGAATTGAGGGAGATCATCGAAGAATATCTTGAAATTCTAAAATAATAAAAGGCAGGAGAGAAGGAAAAATGATCACGGAACAAAACATAGGGAAGTTCAGCGAGCAGTGCAAGAA
>CANRPN010000024.1 GCA_947632505.1 uncultured Clostridia bacterium
AACATCTGTCCGAACTGCGGCAAGAGCTTCGAGCCGAAAAGCAAACGGCAAAAATACTGCGACCCGTTCTGTCAGCTCGAATTCAGCCGGAACGTGACGGCTCGGAAAGCCAAGGAAAAGCGGCGAACCGAGCGGAAAGCCGAAATTATGTGCAGCGTGTTCAACTGCGACCGAGTACATAAGAACCTATGTTGCGGCAGCTGCTCCCAAAGGGGAATATGCAAAAACCGCTGCCGGAATTCGCCCGATATATGCGGTCTGGCGCGGAGCGAAAACTGTAAGAAATTCAAATAAACTATAACTCTGGAGCAGGCAAAAAAATCCCGCGGGTGCAGGTGCCCGCGGGTGACCGTGATATTTGCAGGGGATTTCTATTTTGCAAGAAATTCCTCGACTGCCTGTTTGATTACCTGAGCCTGTGATACCCCGAGCTCGACGCATTTTTGCTTGAAGGCTTCGCCCATTCCCTTCGGGACTCTGGCGAGGATAACGTCGTATGCTTTCTTGTTGTAACGGTCTTTTACCGCTGCCGAGGTCTTAGTCTTCCGCTTTGCTTCTTCCATTCAAAAGCCTCCTTATATCGAGAATTATCTCGGCTGTAAGAGCGGCGGAGAGCCCGACGAGGGCTATCCTCACCGGAAGGCTCGGCTTTTCGCCGGAAGCCAGAACGAGCGCGGCAGCTGCCGTTAAAAGCAGATTATTTTTATTTTCCACTTGAAAAACTCCTTTCGATATGCTATAATATTCTTACCCCCTAAGGGGGGAGGGGCTTGCGCCCCTCTCGGTGTTACCACCAGCGGATTGCCCTAATCAAGGTGGCTATTGCAGAGAGCGCCTTGATTATGAGCTCCGCGACGGTAAGCGCGGTATGCTTTTTGTTATCCTGCATTTTCCTCACCTCCCTTCAACAATTATATTATAGCATACTGTTATCAGTATGTCAAGCCTTTTTTGAAAATTTTTTTAAAAAATTTTTCGGAAATTTTCAAATCTGCCATTAGACGGCGGGAAAAGGTGGTATAATCAAATTACGGAGAATACGGTTTTAAGCACCCCCTCGGGTGCTTTTATTTTTTCAGGAGGCGGGAAATGGCAAGGAAAAAAGCGCCGGCAGGGACGCAGAAAAAGGCTGCGGAGAAAAAGCCCGCGTCGGTTTTGCGGGGGCAGCTCCCGACCTATGCGGGGGCGGCGGTAATAGCGCAGCTTTTGGGCTTCTCGGTGCGCAGGGTGCAGCAGCTCACGCAGGAGGGAATCCTTGAGACCTCGGTGCCTCCGGAGGGCGGCGCGAGAAAGTACAACATTCGCGAGACGGTGCAGAAATACATAGAATACACCGAGAAGAAGACGAAGGAGAGCGGGAGCGGCAACAGATATGCCGAGCTTATGATAAGAAAGCTCGAGGCTGAGGCGGAACTCAAAGAGAGCCAGGGGCAGCTCCACAGGCTGAAAACCGCCATTGCCGAGGGAAAATATATATCTGCGGAGCAGGCAGGCGGAGAGCTTTCGGATTTTATGGCGGGCTTCAAGAAGTTCGCGCTGAATATACCTCCGAGGGTAGCCGGCACGCTTGCGGGGTATGCCGACGATGTGACGGTGCGCTCGATAGAGAAGTCGCTGCGGCGGGAGCTTGAAACGATGCTGAAAGCCTTTGCGGACGCGGCGCTGCCCGAAGAGGGAGGGCAGATATGAGAAGACAGCGGAAAATCAAGCCCTACGAGGTCCCGAGGTGGATATACGGGGCGGTGCAGAACCTCAGACCGGCGGAGAAGTTTTCGGTGTCGCAATGGGCTGAGCGGAAAAGGATAGTGACCCTCGGCTCGATGCCGGGACCCTGGCGGAACGAGGTCACGCCCTACCTCAACGAGATTATGGACGCGTTTTCGGACGATACCGTCGAAGAGATAATCTTCGTCAAGCCGACGCAGGTCGGCGGAACCGCAGCTATGGAGAATATGATCGGCAGCATTATCGAGCAGGACCCCGCGCCGACGCTCGTCGTATATCCTTCGGACGATTTGGCGGAAAACATTTCGGAGACGAGGCTTATTCCGATGATACAGGCGATACCCGAAGCGGCGGGAAAGTTCAGGGAGAGCGAGAGCAAAAAGCTGCAGCTCAAGTTTGCGGATATGTGGCTCTATCTCAACGGCGCAAATTCCCCCGCGGACCTTTCGAGCAAGCCGATAAAGAATCTCTTTCTCGACGAGGTGGACAAATACCCCGGGGCGACGAAGAAGGAAGCCGACCCCGTATCGTTGGCGATCGAGAGAACAAAAACATTTTTCAACCGCAAAATATATATGGCGTCGACCCCGACGCTGAAAACGGGGCATATCTGGAAGGCGATGGAGCAGGCGGACGCCGAAAAACACTACTTTGTTCCCTGCCCTCACTGCGGCAGGGAAATAGAATTAAAATTCAGCCAGATCAAGTGGCCTGCGAAGGAGGACGTCCCCGAGAACGACGACAGGGCGGAAATGGCGGCGTATATATGCCAGGAGTGCGGCGGGATAATCACCGACCGCGACAAGGACAGAATGCTGAGAGCGGGAAAGTGGCGGACGGTGAGGCAGTCGGCAAGGCAGCCGAAGAGCGTCGCCTTCTGGATGAGCACACTATACTCGCCCTTCACGCGCTTCTCGGACATTGCAAGGCAGTTTCTGAAAAGCAAGGACGACCCCGATCTGCTTCACAACTTCGTGAACAGCTGGCTCGCGGAGCCCTGGGAGGACACCAAGCTCAAGACAAGCGCCGATAAGGTCGGGGAAAGACAGACCGAGACGCCGGAGTGGGTATTGCCGGAATGGACCAAGCTTGTGACAGCCGGCATAGACGTTCAGGAAAACTGTATGTATTGGACCGTACGCGCCTGGGGCGACTATATGACGAGCCAGAACGTGGCGCACGGTCAGGCGCTCTCCGGCAGCGAGATCGAGCGGATAATGAACACCGAGCTTGCGAAGGAGAGCGGGCAGAAGCTTATGGTGAGCCTCGCGCTTATGGACTCGGGCGACCAGACCGACGACGTATACGAATTCTGCGCCGCAAACTCGGATTGGTGCCTGCCCTGCAAGGGTACCGACACGATGCTCTCGCATTATCGGCTGTCGACGGTAAACAAGTTAGGCAGCAGGGCAAACGGTATGACTCTCGTTCTGGTCGACGGCGGGAAATACAAGGATATGATCGCCGCAAGGATGCAGCGACCGAACGGGAAGGGCTCCTGGATGGTGTATAAGGACTGCGACCGCGAATATGCAGAGCAGGTGACCTCGGAGCAGAAGGTAACCGAGCGGAAGAAGGGCAAGGAGATATCGCGCTGGGTGCCGAAGACCTCGAACGCCGCGAACCACTATCTCGACTGCGAGGTCTACGCCTCGGCGGCTGCGGACATCAAGGGAGTAAGAGCGCTCTATCTCGAGAGCGCGGAGAACAAGCCGGAGCCGAAAAAGGTCCCCGAAAAAGCGCCGGAGCCCGAGGAGGACTGGATAAAGGCAAATGAATGGTGGAAGGAGTAAAAGACTAAAAAATTTTAAAAGAACTATTGACAAATATATATTGAGTGTGTATAATATAATTGTCGGGAGGCTTAGAAGATGAAGCGAAAGGACCTTGTTAAGATGCTGGAAAACAGCGGCTGGTATTTGAAGCGGAACGGCTCAAATCACGACATTTACACGAACGGTAAAGAAAGCGAGATGATACCGAGGCACACAGAAGTAAATGAGAACCTTGCAAAATCAATAATAAGGCGGAGAGGGCTGAAATAAGCCCCGCTCCGCACCCGAATATATGGAGGTTATGATATGAAAAATTCTTATCCGATAGTTTTAACGCCCGATGAAACCGGCTATGTGGTGTATATTCCGGATTTTAACATTAACACAGAGGGATATACGCTCACCGAGGCAATAGAAATGGCGCGAGATGCGGTCGGGCTGATGGGCATTGATATGGAGGACGATAACAAAGCGTTACCTGTTCCCACGCCCATCGGCAGCGTTGTAAAAACTACCGCCGATGATATTGTTTCACTCGTTGACGTGGACTTTGCCGAATACCGCAGACAGAACGAAATGAAAACGGTCCGCAGGAGCGTTACGCTACCTTCGTGGCTGAATGCAGCCGCGGAAAAAAGCGGGATAAACGTTTCGGCAGTGCTTCAAAAGGCGCTGAAAAAGGAACTCAGAGTGAACAGATGAGCACCTGACCGAGAAGGCAAATAAGGCGCAAAAGCCCCGTGTGATCGCGGGGCTTATTTTTTTGAAACCTGCCAATAGGCGACCTTTTTGCGTGATATAATAAAAGCATAGGAATATAAGATTTTTAAGCGCTCGGCGACGGGCGCTTTTTATTATCCCGAAATTTGGGGGAGGAAATTATGGCAGAGACAGCAAAAAAGGCGCTGCTTGAGCAGGTGAACGAGGCTATTACCGCAGTTCTGATGGGCGGGCAGTCGTACAGGATAGGCAGCCGCTCGCTGACGAGGGGCGACCTCTCGGAGCTTATGAGCCTGCGAGACAAGCTCGCGGCGGAGGAAGAGAGCGGCAGTTCGGACCCGCAGCTTTTGGAGCGCACCTATGTTGCATTTTTCGACGGGAGGTAGCTTATGGGCATAATCGACGGCTTTCTGGCGGCGGTATCGCCGAGAAAAGCCTGCGAGCGCGAGGCTTGGAGGCGATACCTCGACGTATTGCGCAACTATGACGCGGCGGGCTACGGGCGCTTAAATTCGCACTGGCGAGTTCAGAACGAGAGCGCGGAGCTGACCGACAGGGCAAGCCGCGACATTATGAGGGCTCGGGCTCGGGACCTTGAGCGGAACAGCGATATAGCTCAGGCTATACTCTACGCCTATAAGCGCAACGTGGTCGGAAAGGGCTATACGCTTCGGGCAAAGACCGGCGACGAGGAGCTGAACAACTCGATAGAAACGGCGTGGCGGCAGTGGTGCAAAGCCCGCAGCTGCGACGTAACGGGCGAGCAGTCGTTCAACCAGATACTGCGAATGGCTGTAGACCGAAAGAAGGTCGACGGCGGTATGCTGATACTGTACCGCTTCACCGAGGGCGGCGTAGTCCCCTTCAAGCTCCAGACGCTCGAGGTCGACGAGCTGGACACCCAGAGGGCGACGCCCCACGGAGGCGGGAACAAGGTCGTCGGCGGGGTGGAATATGACAGATACCGCAAGCCCGTCGGCTACTGGATCAAGCAGTACGACATCGAGGGCTACGAGACATATGACCCCGTATTCGTCGAGGCGAAATATGTGTATTTCTTCAAGACGAAGAAGCGCCCGAGCCAGCTGAGGGAAATAACCGATATGGCTCCGACGATGACGCGCATAAGGGATACCAACGAATTCATCAACGCGGTAGCCGTAAAAGAGCGCATTGCCGCCTGCCTCGCGGTATTCATCAAGCGGGCGCTGCCCGCGAACGGCTTCGGCAGGGGCGGAACGCCTTCGGGCGGCGCAGAGCCCGTGAACTACGAGGGCAAGAAGCTCACGCCCGGAATGATACAGAGCCTCGGAGCGGGCGACGACGTTCAGGTAGTGGACCCGAAGAACGCGGGGACCGATTCGGCTTCGTTCTTAAGAGTTCAGCAGGGGCTTATTGCAGCCGGGCAGGGGCTCAGCTACGAGGCTGTGAGCCGCGATATGGTAGGCTCGACATATTCCTCGGCAAGGCAGAACGCCATAGAGGACGAAAGCACCTACGCCGAAGACACCGAGCTTCTGACCGACCTTATGTCGGAGATATACGAGCAGTTCGTAATTTCGGGAGTGCTTTCGGGGCTATTTGATATTCCCGACTTCTGGAAGAGCAGGCAGAAATACCTTGAGCACTCCTGGGTGAAGGCTCCGAAGAAATGGATAGACCCCTTGAAGGAGAGCAACGCCAACAAGATCGCCTTGCAGTCGGGGCAGAAGACATATCCGGACATCTGCGCGGAGCAGGGCAAGGACTGGAAGGACGCCATTGACGAGACGGCGGAAATGCTGAAATACGGCCGCGAGCGCGGCATTGAGATGGGAGGTGTGATATTTGGCAAGAGCGAATTTTTCAGCGGTGAGGGCGGCGGAGAACAAGCCGGACAAGAGCCGCGGTGAGAGAAGTATGGGGCAGATAATCGCCCGGGAGGACGCCGGCGAAAGCAGGCGCAGGATACTGAGCTTTTCGAGCGAAGAGCCCTACGAACGCTGGTACGGGATAGAGATACTCGACCACTCGGACGGAGCCGTTGACCTTACAAGGCTCAACGAGGTGGGCGTATTGCTGTTCAATCACGACGTTGACACAGTTGTCGGGAGGGTGATAAGGGCGTGGACCGAAAACCTGAGATGCTACGCCGAGGTCGAATTCGACAGCGACGACGACGCCGAAAAGATATTCGGAAAGGTGAGGTCGGGAACTCTCAAGACCACCTCGGTGAGATATCGGGTAGACCTTTGGGAGGAAGTGCCGGCAGGAAAGAAGAGCGGAGACGGAAGATTCGACGGGCCTTGCAGCATAGCCAAGAAATGGACGCCGCTCGAGGTCTCGATAGTCTCGGTCCCCGCGGACCCCACGGTAGGAGTGGGAAGACAGGAAAAAGGCAGCCGCGCCGGGGAAGCATTCCCGACGGAGGTATATGAAAAGCAGATCGCAATCAACAAAAACAAAATGGAGGTAAAGAAAAGATGAACATTCAGGAAATGCTTGCCCGTCAGCAGGAAATTGTCAACGCCGCAAGGCGCGACGGCAGAGACCTGACCGACGAGGAAAGAAACGAATTCGACGAACTTCAGAGGAGCATTGAGGCGGCAAACGCGGACCCCGCGCCCGCAGCAGGCGGCAGCGAAGGCTCGGACGGAGCCGAAGGCGGAGAAGGCGCTCGCTCGGGCGCTCAGACTTCGGGAGAAAACGGCGCCGGCGTTCTGGCGGAGAGGCAGAGGATAAGCGACATCGTCGCCCTTTGCCGAGAGACCGGACTCGACTCGGAGCAGTATATCAGGAGCGGCGCGAGCCTCGAGACGGTGCGCGCGGCGGCTCTTACTCACCTTCTGCGCAGCGGCTCGCCGGTGAGAAGCGGCGTAAGAGCGGAGAGGGACAATTTCAGAGCGGCGGCGACCGACGCGCTCCTTATGCGCGCGGGCGTTGAGGTGAGAGAGCCCGCCGAGGGCGTAGAGACGTTCAGGGGAATGAGCCTCAGAGACCTCGCGATCGAATGTATGGCGCGCGAGGGAGTAGGCTCGACCGCCTCTCTTATGAGAATGGGCAGGGACGACCTCTGGCAGACCGCCTGCAGGCAGTTCTTCAACCCGACCTCGGCGTTCCCCGCTATCTTAGACAACGCAATCAGAAAGTCGATAGAGCACCGCTACACCCACGTTCCGACCACATATCAGCTCTGGACCAGGAGAGGAAGCCTTTCGGACTTCAAGGCGAGCAGGGACCACTCCTATCTCGTCGGCGGAGCGGGCGAATTCTTAAGAGTCGGGGAGAACGGCGAGCTTAAGCACGACGTTCCGAAGAGCGAGCTTATGCCGGAGCGCAAGCTCGACACCTACGGCCGCCAGTTCTCGATGACGAGACAGGCCTTCATCAACGACGATATCGGCTTCATCACCGAGGTCCCCGCTATGTATGCCGAGAGCGCGAAGCGCACCATCAACAAGCAGGTCTACGGCATTCTCGTTGACAACCCGGCTATCTTCGACGGCGTGAAGCTCTTCGATAAGGCGCACAACAACCTCATCGAGACCGGCACCAAGCCCACCGTCGAGGCTATCCAGAGCGCGATGCTGAAAATGCTCACCCAGACCGACCCGTTCGGCGAGTCTATCATGCTTCAGCCTGCATATATCATCGTGCCAGTCGGGTATAAGTTCCTGATGACCACGATATTCGAGTCGCCCACTCTCAACACCGAGGGCAACACTCAGGCGGTCAATCCGCTGTATCAGTACCGCACCCAGATTCAGATCGTCGAGGACGCCTGCCTCAACGCGCTTTCCGCGGGCAAGGCTGCGCCCTGGTTCATCGCCGCCGACAGCGGCAATTCCGCCGTACAGGTAGATTACCTCAACGGTCAGGAGCTGCCGACAATCCGCCGCAGCGAGATCCCCGGAGTCTTAGGCTTCGTATGGGATATCTGGCTCGACTGGGGCATCAGCGTCCGCGACTTCCGCTCTATCGTGAAGAATAACGGCGTTGAGATCAAGATATAACGACAAGGAGGAAAAGCTATGAACGCACAGTATTTCCAGAAGGGCGAGACCCTTGACTATACCCCCGAGGAAGCCGTTAAGGGCGGCTCGGTCGTAAGCCTCAAAACGAGGATAGGCATTGTCGCCGCGGACACCGCCGCAAAGGAGCCGGGACAGCTCCACGTTGTAGGCGTGTTCAGAATGGACAAGGAGGAGAGCAAGGAGGTCAAGCTCGGCGACGCTCTCTACTACAAAGCCGACGGCGACAAGATAACCACCGACGCTGAGAGCAATATCCCCGCGGGATATGCCGCAGCGGATTCGGCGGCTGAGGACACCGACGTTTTAGTCAACATCGGGTTCCCGCCCGCGCCTGCCGCCTCGGAAGCCGTTTAAGGCGGAAGGGAGAAGGCAGCTATGGGAAAAATAATCGCAAAAGCCGCGATATTATACCGCGGACGCAGCTATAAGCCCGGCGAGGCTCTGCCCTGCAGCGACCCGAGAATGGTTGACGCCTGGCTCAGAGCAGGCACCGCCGCCGAGGAGGGCAAGAAGCCCGAGGAAAAGAAGCCCGAGGCAAAAAAGCCCGCCGCGAAGAAGGAAGCCTGATATGAGCTTCTTCAAGGAGCAGATAGAGCGGGACGTTTCGGCGGTGTTCATAAACCTTGAGGAGTTCGGCGAGAAAAAACTCGTGAACGGCAGAGAGATGAACGTTGTTATCGACGACAACGAGCTTCTGGAGCGGGACAAATCGAAGCTTATGAGCGCCGAGACCGTAGGAACGTATAAGTCGAGAAGGCTTTTATATGTTTCACAGGCGGACTACGGCGCGCGCCCCGCCGTCGGCTCGTTCCTCACTCTCGGGACCAACAGGTACCGGGTGAACGGCTGCACCGACGAAGCGGGGATATACGCCATCGAACTGGAGGCGGTGAGATCGTGAGCAAGGAAAAAGAGGATTTCAGAATAGAAATCGACGTTGAGCACGAGCTCGACAAAATACGCCAAAGGCTTGAGGGGCTCCCGAAAAGCGTCGCTTCGCGGACGCTCGTAAACGCCCTTAATATGGCGGGAAGAAAAACGCGGGCGGACTTCGTTAAAAACGCGAAGGGCGAATATACGCTCAAAAACAAAAAGCTGCTCAACGCCGTGAACAAGGACGAGGGCGCGCCGTATTATTCCGCCGCGAGGGGAAACTTCGCCTCGACCGGAAAGCCGCTCGAGGGGAAGATAATCGCCCACGGTCCCGTGAGGGACGTTATGGAATATATGTTCAAGCCGAACGAAGGCTCCGCGGGAGCGGCGGCAAAGGTATTCAGCGGGAGCGAGCTCGATATAATCAAGGACAGCCGAACCGGAACAAAGGCTTTCTCGGTGACCTTCGATTCGCTGCACGTCGCAATAGTCCAGCGAATCCCGGGGAAGAAATACACCGAGGACGGGCAGCAAAATAGAGAAGCTAAGCTCAGAAAGCAGCTCAAGGCAAAGGGTCACAGCCGGAGCTACATTGAGAACAACGTTAAGCACGCGGATATGACCAGAGTCGAGAAGATACTTTCGCCCTCTGTGCCTCATATGCTCGAAAACGACAAGGTAAGGGCGAAGGCGACCGAGAGATTCAGGGAATATTTGGACGCGGCGGTAGAAAAGCAGATTGAAAAGACGCTGAAAAAGTATTCAAAGGAGGAGAGCGAATAATGGCTTGGGGAATACTCAACTCGGGCGGAGCCGGCGCCGAGGGCAAGGACGGCAAGGACGGAATTACCCCGCACATAGGCGAAGACGGCAACTGGTATTTGGGGGAATCGGACACCGGCAAGCCCTCGCGCGGAGAAAAGGGCGAAGACGGAGCCCCCGGCAAGGACGGCGCGCCCGGGCAGGCGGGACCGGCAGGACCTGCGGGACCGGCTGGACCCGCAGGACCCGCGGGACCGATTATTCCCGCGACCAAGGACACCCTCGGCGGGGTGAAGGTAGACGGCGGAGGGCTCAGCGTAGCGGAAGACGGCAAGTTAAGCGTATCGTATGACGACGACAACTTTTTGGATATCACCGCCGGCGGGGCGATCTCGGTAAAGCCGCTCTGGGTGTATACGTTCACGCCGAAATGCACCAAAAACGGCGACGCGGTATTCGAGATAACTTCGAGCGGGCAGTGGTATCAAAAATTAAAGGACTTAAGATACACGATAATCTCGCACAAGACCGCGAAGGAGCTGTTCCCCGAGGAAGACAGCCCGAACAACTACTTCTTCAAGGAAATAAGCTGCAAGCAGCTATACGACCTTACGGAGAAGCTATTGCCGGCGCATACGGGCAGCGATTTTTCGCTTCCGGCTTTCGGAAAAATAACCGTAGGCAGCGAGTTCGACATACTCGCGATACAGAGGCAGGCGTCGAGGATAGTGCTGCTGTTTTCGGGAAAGGTCACGGCGAGCGGGAGCTATTCGCACTTCTTCAACCTCACCCACATAACCGAGGACAACGCCGAGAAGGTAGCCTTTGAGATCACCTGCCACAAGTTGGTGTAGCCTATGACGCAGGAATATCTTTTAGACGCCGTTATCGCGGACCTCGAAAAGCTCTTTAAGGGCTTTAAGCTTAAAAATTCGACGGGGGCGGAGCTCGGGATAAAGATATACCGCCAGAATCTGCCGGTAAGAGAGGGCAGCGACGACGCGCCGGAGCCGGAGCAGCCGCCCGAGCCGTATATCCTTGTATCGATCACCGGCGGGGAAATGCCCGGAAACGGGGCGGCGCTCACCGCGGAAGCCGTATTGCTTATATGCGTTTACGACGAAGCGCCCGACCGCCAGGGCTACAGAGATATGCTGCACATAGTCAACGAAATCGCGCTGCACTACGGGCGGAGAAACATAATCGGCGGGAAATACGAGATAAGCTACCCCGTTGAATGGGCGGCGCAGCAGGAAGACACACACCCCTATTATTTCGGCGGCGTGAGGGTAAACTTCGAGCTGCCTGCCGTATACAACGAGACTGCGGAGGAATTATGCTGAAGGCGAAAAGAAATCGGAAGCCCAAAACGGGCGCGACCGTGTACTGCGGTCCGAGCGTTAAGGGGATCGTGAAGCGGGACACCGTTTTTTCGGGGGAAATGCCCCGTGCGCTCTCGGAGCTTTTGGAGCGGGAGCCGCTCCTTAAGGAGCTGACCGTTGACGTTGAAAGCTTCGCGGCGGTGAAAAAGAGCCTTTCGGAGAAGGGCAGCCGCCTGAGCATAATTTTTGCGCAGGCTGAGAAAAGATTAAGCAAAACCGAATCAAAAGGAGGCAAATAAACTATGAGCATCTACAAGCACGGCATTAACGGACGGGAGCAGAGCACGAGCCTTACCGCGCCGATAACCGGCAGCGCGGGGCTTCAGGTTGTATTCGGCACCGCCCCCGTTCATCTTGCCGAAGACCCCGCAAAGGCGGCGAATACGCCTATCGTATGCTATTCCTTTGCGGATTTCACCAAGGCGCTCGGATATTCCGACGACTTCAAGCGGTTCACGCTCTGCCAGTCGGCGGATATGAGCTTTCGGGTCTACAGCGTTGCGCCGGTAATCTTCGTCAACGTTTTGGACCCCGCGAACGAAGAGCACATTACCGAAAATCAGGAGGAGAGCGTTACCGCCTCGGGCGGCGTAGCCGTATACGCGAAGGACTGCGTGCTGCTAAGCAGCATTGTAGTCAAGAGCGGCGAGGACACCCTTAAGGCGGGCGAGGACTACACCGCGGAGCACAGCGCAGACGGCACGAGCGTGACTATTACGCTCATTTCGGAGGCGCACAAGGGAGACACCGACCTCAAGATAAGCTCGAAGAGCCTCAACCCCGAAGCCGTGACCGAAAAGGACATTATAGGCGGCTACGACGCCAAGACCGGCAGGGAAACGGGGCTTGAGCTTATAAGGCAGGTATTCCCGAAGCTCGGGCTGATTCCCGGGCAGATAATCGCCCCCGGCTGGAGCCACAAGCCGAACGTAGCCGTAGCAATTCAGGCTAAGACTACCGGCATAAACGGCTCGTTCGACTGCTCGGCGTTCATAGACATAGCGGCGAACGACGACGGAGCGAAGGTATATACCGACTGCAAGCAGGCGAAGGAGAAAACGGGGATATCGAGCCCGAACGCCTTCGCGGTGTGGCCGTTGGTAGCCGTCGGAAGCAAGGTGTATTACTTCTCGGCGGCGGCTGCGGCGCATATGGCGTATAACGACGCTCAGGACGGAGACGTTCCCTTCGACGGACACTCGAACCAGTCGATGCCGATAACCGCGACAGTCCTCGAAGACGGCACCGAGGTGTATCTCGACCAGGAGCAGGCTAACGATATGCTCAACGCGAACGGCATTGTCACCGCTATCAATCACGACGGGTTTAGGCTCTGGGGCAACAACACCTCGGCTTACCCCTCGACCACAGACCCCAAGGACCGCTGGATAAGCGTAAGGCGCTTCTTCAACTGGGACGGCAACAACTTCATAAGGACCTACTTCCAGAAGGTGGACCGCCCCGCGAACAAGAGGCTTATACAGTCGATAATCGACAGCCAGAATGTTATCGGCAACGGGTATGTGGCGCGGGACTACTGCGCGGGCTACAGAGTTGAATTCAGGGAGGACGAGAACCCCGCGACTTCGCTCTTGGACGGACATCTTACCGTTCACACATTCCTCGCGCCTTATGTTCCGGCGGAATACATCGAAAACGTGCGCGAATACGATATCGACGCCCTGACGGGCGCTCTGGGAGGCGAATAAGATGAACGAGAAAAATATACCCACCAAAATCAACCGCTATAACATCTACAGGAGCGGAAACAGGCTTTTGGGCGCGGGCGACGAGCTTTCGCTGCCCGATTTCGAGGCGCAGGCGGAGACCGTTACCGGCGCGGGAATACTCGGCGAGATAGCGGAGCCTACCGTCGGGTATTTCGGCGATCAGTCGATGGACATTCCGTTCAGGCTCTTCGACGACGAGGCGGCGGGAATGATAGACGCGCTGAATCCTATCCAGCTTGAGATAAGAGGCGCGGCGCAGGTACTCGACAGCGAGGGCGCCACTCAGTTCAAGGGGATAAGGGTAGCGGTTCGCGGCAGACCGACGAAGCTCGCCCTCGGCTCGCTGAAAGCCGGAAACGGTATGGACTCGGCGATAACTCTCTCGCTGACGTATATCCGAATCGAGCTTGACGGCAAGGAAGTCTTGGAGCTTGATAAGCTTAACTTTGTATACCGCCAGAACGGCGTGGATATGCTTGAAAAAATCAAGGAGCTGACCTGATATGGAAAAAAACGACATCGTAATGACCGAGACGGAGACCGACGAGGGCGGCTCGGAGCTCGTTTTGAAGCTCTCGAAGCCCTACAGCTTCGACGGAAAGGAATATACCGAGCTCGACCTCTCGGGGCTCGAAAGAGTTACCGCGGCGACGCTCGAAAATATCGGCAGGGTCGTTCTCAAGTCCTCGCCGGAGCAGAACCCCGCAACTCTCGAGATGACTCTCGGCTACTGCCAGCACCTTGCGGCAAGAGTTACCGCGCTGCCCTTTGAGTTCTTCAAGGGGCTGCCCGCGAAGGACGCCATAAGCCTCAAATCGCTTGTGGTGGGTTTTCTCTACGGCGGGGATTAAGCGACCTTACCCCCGACGCAATTACGGATATATGCGTCTGCCTCTCGGCGAATCTTCACACGGGGCTCGACGTGCTTATGAATATGAGCCTTGAAAAGCTCGCCGGAATAGCCGACGCATATATCAGGTATACGGACAGAATCAACGAGGAGATGAAGAAAGTTGGCAAGCGCTAAGAATTCTACATACAGCTTCATGATGAAGCTCGGCGCGAAGGTGGACCAGTCGTTCGGCAAGGCTACCAAGAAAGCCGGCGGACTCCTCGGAAAGCTCGGAACAACCGGACAGAAAATAGTGAAAGCCGCGGCGGTCGGGCTTGCAACGCTGTCCGCGGCTACGGCAGCATTCTCGGTGAGCGCGGTAAAATCGGCGATGACCTACGAGAAGCAGTTAGCGAACGTTTCGACGCTGCTTACGGGCTCGGAATCGGAAATAGCCGCGCGGACCTCGGAGATAGGCGCGCAGATCTTAAAAATATCCAACGAGACCGGCACCGCGACCGCGGACCTCTCGGAGGGAATGTATCAGGTAATATCCGCGTTCGGCGACAGCAAGGAAGCGGCGGATATACTCAGAGTCGCGGCGAAGTCGGCGGCAGCCGGCAACGCGACGACTACGGACAGTATCAATCTTTTGTCGGCGGTGACGAAGGGCTACGGCGACGTTTCGGCGGAAGCCGTTCAGAAAGCCGCCGACCTCTCCTTCGCGACGGTAAGGCTCGGGCAGACTTCGTTCCCCGAGCTTGCCGCGAATATGGGGAAGGTAATACCGCTCGCGAGCACACTGAAAGTTAAGCAGGAGGAGCTTTTCGGCGCTATGGCGACGCTCACCGGCGTTACCGGCTCGACCGCAGAGGTATCGACGCAGCTCAAAGCGACGATGCAGAGCTTCCTCTCGCCCTCGGACAAGATGACTAAGGCGCTGAAGGCGCTCGGGTATTCGAGCGGGGCGGCGCTTTTGGAGTCCGAAGGGCTTCAGGGGGCTCTCGAAGCCCTCAAGGGAGCCGTAAACGGCGACGAATTAGCCTTTGCCGAGATGTTCTCATCGGTCGAGGCGAAAAACGCCGTCTTGGCAATGGCGGGGGCTCAGGCGGGCAGCCTGGCAGAAAAGACTGCCGAGATGTATAAGGCTACGGGAGCTGCAAACAAGGCTTTTGACGCTCAGACGAACAGCCTTGAATACGACATTCAGATGATCAAGAATCTCGGCGCGAATTTCAAGACGCAGGTCGGGCAGACTATGCTGCCGGTCGTGCGCGACGTGGTGAGCAGCGCGCTGCCGCTCATCGCTAAGGGCTTCGAGAAGCTCGCTTCGGCTCTTACCGGCAAAATTATACCCGCCGTAAAGAGCACTGCGGGCTGGATTTCGGAGCACAAGGGGCTTATAATCGCCCTTACGGCGGTGGTCGTAACGCTTGTTACGGCGTTCAAGACGTACTCGGCGATAATGGCTATCGTCAACGCAGTGACGGCGGCGAATCCCATTGTGATTATAATCACGGCGATAGTCGCGGGCATTGCGATACTCACGGGCGTGACGGTGGCGCTCGTGAAAAACTGGGACAAGGTGAAGGCGGGAGCAGTAGCGCTCTGGACGAAAATCAAGGAGGTTTTCGCCAACATCCGCACGGCGGTAACCGAAGCCGTTGCGAGGGCGGTAGAAGCCTTTAAAAACGCTTTTCCGCTGCTCTCTTCGTATATCGGCGGGTGGTTCAAGAGCATAGGCGACGCCTGGAACAACATCAAGGCGATATTCACCAACATAATCGATTTCGTCAAAAACGTTTTCGCGGGCAACTGGTCGGAAGCCTGGGAAAATATCAAAAATATATTCGCAAACGTGTTCGGCGCGCTTGCAAACGTCGCAAAAGCGCCGATAAACGGCATAATTTCGGTTATAAATCACGTTCTGGAGAAGGTAAACGGGATATCCATAAAGATACCCGAATGGGTGCCTTTTGCCGGAGGCAAGACCCTCGGATTCGACATCCCGACCATACCGCTTTTGGCTAAGGGCGGCATCGCAACCGGTCCGACGCTCGCAACCGTCGGCGAAGGAAAGGAGCCGGAGGCTATCCTTCCGCTCTCGAAGCTTGCGGCTATGCTGAGAGGCAAGCGCGGAGGAGGCGGAGGCGGGAAATATCCGCCGCCTCGGGACGGGGACACCGTAAGCTTCTCTCCGGTGTTCAACTTCTACGGGAAGGTGACGAAGGAGGAAGCGGAGGAAGCGGGCAGGCTGTGCCTTGCGGAATTTAAGCGGCTCTATAAGCAGATGAAGGACGAGGAGCGCCGCCGCAGCTTTGAGCCCGCAGGTGCGAGGTGAACGGAATGGACGGAGAATACATTACCAGGCAGGGCGACGCCTGGGACCTTATAGCCTACAGGGTTTACGGCGATATAAGATATACCGGCTGGCTGATGAAGAATAATTTTCCGCTCCTTGAGACATTCGTCTTCGGGGCGGGGACGGTAATTAAGACCCCCGAGCTGCCAGCAAGCGAAGAAAAGAGCAGCCTTCCGCCCTGGAGGGAAACGGTATGAAGCCGAGAAGCACATCGGTTGAGATACTCTACAACGGAGTAAATATCACCGAGATAATAACGCCCTACATAACCGACTTCGGATATAACGACCCTGCCGGCGGGGAAGCCGACAGCATTAGCATTTCGCTCCACAGCAGGGACGGGCGGTGGCTTGAAGACCTTATGCCGCAGAAGGGCGACTCGCTCAGGGCGGTAATACTTATGAGCGAGGGCGAGGACACCCAAAAATTCGACTGCGGGAAGTTTACGCTCGACAGCTTCAGCTTCGGCGGGTGGCCCGTAACGGCGAGCATATCGGGGGTATCGGCTCCGGCGGACACGAATTTTCGTGAGGCTAAGCGCTCGCAGACTTGGGAGAACGTCACGCTCTTGGAAATAGGCAAGGAAATAGCGGGAAGAGCGGGGATATCGCTTGAATGGGACGGCGGAAACGAAATTTTCACCCTCGGGAGCATTGAGCAGTCGGAGCAGACCGACAGCGAATTCTTCAACTCGCTCTGCGACAGGTACGGACTCACGATGAAGGTGTATTCCGATAAATTAGTCGTGTTTGACGGGCAAAAATACCGCGAAAAAAGCTCTGTAGGGACCTTAAAACGCGAAAATATGCTCTCCTGGAGCTGGTCTACCGAGCTCGAAGGCAGCTATACCGGCGGGGAGTTCGCCTATACCGACCCCCAGACCGAGGAGGACATATCGGTGAGCATAGGCAGCGGGGAGCGGACGCTCAAGATGTCGGGCAAGGCGGACAGCAAGGCCGACGCCGAACGGCAGCTCAGAGCGGGCTTCAACAAGGCAAACAACGGGGCAACGAAGCTGAGCGTAACGCTCGCCGGAGGAAAAATATTCGCGGCGGGGCAGACGGTGGACGTTGAGGACCTCGGAAAGCTCTCGGGAAAATACTACATCGAGAGCGTTTCTCACAGAGTGGGCAGTTCGGGATATGAATTGGAGCTTGAGATGTCGCCCGCGGACAGTTCAACAGGTAGTGGAAGCAGCGGAGGAGGCGGAGGCAAGGGCACATATTTTGCAAGCAGTGTGATCGAGAGGGTGGTTTTGTGAACGGTGGTAGCATAAGACTCGGAAAAATTTCGGCTATAGACTATCCGAACGGCACCGTGAGGGTAGTTTTCTCGGACAGGGACAGCAGCGTAACACGCCTGATACCCTATTTTTGCGGCGACGAGTATAAAATGCCGGAGATCGGCGACACGGTGATAACGCTGCACCTCTCGAACGGCTCGGAGGCTGCCGTGGTCCTCGGAAAGCCCTACAGCGGCAAAAATCCGCCGCCGGAGGGCAAAAAAGGGCTATACAGGAAGGATTTCGCGAACGTTTTGGGCGAAAGCCTTATGAGATATTTTGAGGGCGTCCTGGAATTTACGGCTCCGAAGCAGGTAATCATCACCGCCGAGAAGGCGATAATCAGGGGCGACGCCGAAATCACGGGAAATCTGACCGTCGGCGGCAAAATTTCGGCTTCGGGAGACGTTTCGGGGGCTGAAAAATCGCTTTCGGAACACACCCACACCGACAGCCGCGGCGGGAAGACCTCGGCGGCGGAATAGGAGATTTGAGATGATAGGAACGTTCGGCACGAAAATAATTTTCAGGGTGAGCGACGAACAGATCCTGACGTTTCGGAATTTTTCACGCGATACGGCGGGAAGATGGGCGACTCACACCGCGATAGGCTCGAAGCCGAAGGCGGAATTTCTGGGGGCGGAGAATCAGAAGCTGAAATTCGATATTCTGCTCTCTGCAACGCTCGGAGTTAAGCCCCGCGACGTGATAGAAGCAATCGAAAAAGCCGTTGAAAGCGGCGAGGTAGAGTATCTCGTGGTCGGAAACAGACCCGTCGGGAAGAATCCGTTTCGGCTTATGTCGGCGAGTGAAAGCTGGAACACGGTTTTCAGCCGAGGCGAGCTTGTGAGCGCTGAGGTGTCGCTCTCGTTGGAGGAATATGTATGAAAAATCCGGATATTTTCGATTTTCAGCTTGAATTCACGTTCTCGGGCGACCGCCTCGCCGACCTCGACAGGCAGATTTCGCTGCTGCTCACTACTCCCGAGGGCTCTATGCCGCTCGACCGCGAATTCGGGATAAATACCGACTGGCTCGACAGGCCGACAGAGACCGCAAAAATACTCTATACGACGGAAGTAATCAAAAAAATACCGAAATTCATCCCGTCGGTGAGGGTAAAAGAGGTAAAGTGGTCGGGGACTTCAAACGGAAAGCTTATACCGAAGGTGGTGATATCGGATGATTGATTTTGAAGCTGTAAAAAGCGCGCCGGATATTTCGTTCATCGAAGACGCTTCGGTGGAGGAAATACGCGACGAAATGATCGCGGACTATGAGAAATACATAAGCGAAGCGGAGAAAAAGCAGATTAGGCTTGAGCGGGCGAGCCCTCACAGAATGGAGATATACGCCGCAGCCGCGCAGATATACCAGGCGATGAAGTATATCGACAGGGCGGGGAAGCTGAACCTGTTGAAATACAGCTACGGCGACTATCTCGACAACCTCGCGCTGCTCAAGGGAACGCGCAGGCTCAGGGCTTCGGCTGCCGTTACGACTCTGAAATATACCGCGTCGGCCGTAAGAAGCTCGGCGACGGCAATACCCGCGGGCTCGAGAGTATCCGGCTCGGACGACGTGTATTTTCGGACTGCGGAATATGCCGAGATACCCGCTGGGGAGCTTTCGGCAGAGGTACCTGCGGAGTGCATCGAGGCGGGAACCGTGGGGAACGGCTACAAGGCCGGCGCTCTTAATACGATGGTCGACCCGATACCGTATATCTCGGCGGTGGAGAATATCACCGAGACGGCGGGAGGAGCCGACACCGAGAGCGACGAGGCTTTTGCGGAGCGCACACATCTTGCGCCGAGCTCATACTCCACAGCAGGACCCGAGGCGGCTTATGAATACTGGGTAAGGACCTTCAACGCCTCTATAGGCGATGTGAGGATAACGAGCGACCAGGCGGCGGGAAGAGTCGACATATACTTTCTGATGTCGGACGGCAGCGACCCGAGCGAGGAAGTTGTAGAAGGGCTGCTCGATTATCTCAAAAACGGGGATATGCGCCCGATGGACGACCTTGTGACCGCCCAGAAGCCGGAGGAAACAGCCTACAGCATCGATTTCACATATTACATCAACCGCTCGGACAGCTCGCGCGCCGAGGCTATACAGAAAGCCGTCGAAGAAGCCGTGAAGGAATACATCGCCTGGCAGAGGAGGATAGGAAGGGACATCAACCCCGACGAACTCACCGCAGCGGTGAAAAAAGCAGGCGCGAAGAGGCTTGAAATAAGAAGCCCGATATATACGCCGATAGGCGGGAACAGCGTTGCGGCGGTTTCGGAGCCCGCGTCGGTGAACTACGGAGGGCTCGAAGATGATTGATATAAAAAGCGGGCGGATAGTAGATATTCTGCCGGAAAATCTTTCGAGTCAGCTCGAAACGCAGGCTTTCGCCTATGCTCTGAGCAGGCAGATAGAAAAGCTCGTTAAGGCGGCGGAGGGCGTAAGCTTCCTCACGGCGATAGAAAAAGCCCCCGAGGAGATTCTCGACTACCTCGCTATTGAACTGAGAACGCCTTGCTACAGGGAAGAGTATTCGCCGGAGATAAAGCGCAGCCTTATACTCTCGACGCTGCCTTACTATATGAAGCTCGGAACAACGGCAATGGTGAATTCGATAGTCGCGACAATTTTCGGCAACGGGCATATGATCGAATTCTTTGAGGGCGGACTTGAGCCGCACCACTTCCAGATCAAGATCACGGGAGCCGAGGAGACGAGCAGACCGACAAGCGAGTTCCGAGAGGTGCTCGAGGAAGTAAAAAGAAAATCACAGTGGCTCGACGCGCTGCTTCTCGAATTCTCGGAGATGAGATCGGAGCTGAGGATAGGCGGGGCGCTCTCCACGGTGATGACTACCCCGATACCCGAGCAGCCGGACAACATAAGCTTCGGCTCGGACGAGAGAATAGGCGGAAGCTTCTCGTCGGTTACGACGACCGAAATTGCGGAGATCTCCGCGTAAAAATAAGGAGGAAAGCTATGAACTACAGTTTTAAGGTCACGACGGCGGGGCGGGCGCTGCTCGCAGAGCTGCTGGCGACCGGCGAGGAGCTCGAAATTACCCGCGCGGCAGTCGGCAGCGGAAAGGTCTCGGCGGAACAAAACCTTGCGGATATGACCGACCTTGTGAAATTCGAGGCGGAAGCGACGATAGCGCAGCGCAGTCACAAAGACAACATTTTGTATCTGACTGTGCAGTATTCTTCAAACTCCACCCCAGGAAAAGGCGCTTTCTACATCGGCGAATTCATCATTCAGGCTAAGCAGCCTTCGACCGGCGAGAACGTGACGCTCATATACGCTACTCTCGGGGACTACATTCAGCCCGTGAACGCCTATTCCGATACGGCTGCGCCGGATATAAGAAGCTACCCCATAGCGACGGTAATATCCGACGAAATTTCGGTGAGCATTACCGCGCCCGTCGGGCTAATTACCTACGATGACCTCAAAAGCGCGGTCGACCAATGGGGCGACGATTACGTTGCACACCTCGAGCAGGAGCTGGAGGAGATTCGCGAATACACCGAGTCGAGGAGCATTTCGGCGGTAATATCCGACTTCTCGATTCCTTCGGAGGGATGGATGGACTCGCAGGACGGCTCGGAATACCCTTATTACCTCGACGTTTCGGTCGAGGGCTGCAGGGTCGACACCTTCCCTGCAATATCTCTCGACAAGGCGAGCCAGCCGACGGCAAAAGAGGCGGAGCTTTCGTCTTCCGTTCTCTCGCAGGACGGCTCGGTAAGGCTCTACGCGAAAAAAGCCCCCGGAAGCAGTCTTACCGGCAGCCTCGTATTGATAGCCAACGGCGGAGGCGGCTTTCAGATTCCCATAGCGAGCGAATCGACGCTCGGAGCCGTAAGGATAGGGAAGGGGTTGAAGGTTACTCCCGAGGGGCTTCTCACGCCCTCGGACGACAACGTCGACGAGAGCGACGTCGCCGCAGACAGCGAAGTTGACGAGCTCTTAAAAAATGAATTCGGAAGCTAGGGGGTGGTGCCGCTTGAGATGTGACGAAACACCCGAAAAATATTGAAAGGATTGATATATAATGCCGTATGATGAGAAAAAAATAACAAAAGTAGGACATATGCAGCAGCTTATTGCCAAGCTCAAAAGCTATTTCACCTCGAAGGTAGAGCTTCAGAAGGCAATAGCCGAGGCTAAGCACGCGATAATGAAGAAGGTCGATGCAATTCCTCAACCCGAGGAAGCCGAGGAGAACGTCCTCTACCTCGTAAAAAATGAAAAGAGCGGGCACTACGATATCTACATCAAGCTCAACGAAAAAATGGAATGGCTCGACGATACTACAGTCGACCTTTCGGAGTATTACACATCGGCGCAGGTCGACGAAAAGCTCAAAAGCAAGGTCGACACCGCTGAGGGAAAAGGGCTCTCCTCAAACGACTATACCGCCGAGGAAAAGAAAAAGCTCGGCGATATTGCCGAGCAGGCTACCAAGGTGGAGAAGTCGGAAACGAACGGAAACATCTTGGTGAACGGGAACGAGACGCGGGTGTATGCGCTCCCCGAAACGGTGATCGACGAAAAAGACATCGCAACCGATGAGGAGTTCTCGGAGCTGCTCACGGAAGCGTTCGGGGAATAATGAAGGAGGCGTAAATTATGTCATACAGAGACCAGGCGCCTGTAAAGCTCGGGCAGATAAAAAGCCTGATATCGAAAATTCTTAATGCAATCAAGAATATAAGCCTTATTAAGCAGGTCAAACTCAACGGCGTTCCCCTTGTTCCCGACGCTGAAAAAGCGGTTGATGTAAAGGCCTACAACGAAGACAACAAGCCCGAGATCGGCGGAAGAAATTACGCTTTAGATACTAATAGTGGTGCTGCACATTGGCGCTGGTCAACAGATGG
>CANRPN010000025.1 GCA_947632505.1 uncultured Clostridia bacterium
GTGGCCTCCTCGCAGAGGACGTGGCGGGCGATCGGAAGGGAGAGCACCTTCCCCCGCATGAGTTTGAGAAGGGGCACGAGCTTGTGTTTGGGACAGGTCACATAGACGAGATCGAGCTTGCCGTCGTCGATCTTCGCGGGCGGGCAGATGGGAATGCCGCCGCCGAACTGCCGTCCGTTGCAGACTGCCGCGATGAGGAAGTTCCCCTCCTCCGTCCTTCCCTCCGCCTCGATCTTCATTTTGAGGCCGCGAAACTTGCGGAGAGAAGCGAGCAGGGAGAGAAAATATTTGCTCTTGGCATGGAAATGCTTCATCTGATCGCAGCGGAGCAAAATGTCCACGTCGATGCCGACCCCCGCGATGTTGAGGCTGCGCAGCCCGCTCGAAAAGGCGAGATAGTCGGTATATTTGGGCGTTCCCTTCAAAATGAGGTCGAGCGCGGCGATGCCGTGAGGAATGTTCGCGACGGCCGCAAAGTCGTTCCCCGTACCCGCGGGAATGATCCCGAGAGTACATTTTGCAGGGTCTTTCAGCCCGCAGAGCACGCCGTTGAGGGTGCCGTCCCCGCCCACGGCGATCACGGTAGGCTCCTCTTCGATGGGGATCTGCGCGGCGAACTCCCGCTCCTCCCCCTTGCGGGAGGTCACGAGAAAGCGATAGGCGAGCTTCTCCCGCTTCATGCGCTCCTCGATCTGAGCGTGCAATTTGGCGTTCCTTCCCTTCAAGGGCTTTGCGATAAAGTAAAACATCATGATCTCCGCAAGACTTTTCCGCATAACATTATACAACATTGCGCGGGGAATTGCAATTTCTTTTGAAAAATGATATAATGATTTTCCGAAAATCTTTTTTTGCGCCGCGGCACCCCTCGGCGCCACCCCGAATTATGAAATCTTCTCTTCCCAACTCTTTGATCGCCTTGGCGGGAGCGTGCACCTCCCCCCTCTACCTTGTGGGCGGGAGCGTGCGCGACTTCCTTGCGGGACGGCCCGTTACCGCCGATTCCGACTTCGACCTCGCCTCCCCCATGTCCGAGGACGAGCTGCTTGCGGCCGCTTCGGCGTGCGGGTTTACGGTGAAGTCGGTCTACCGCAACACGGGCACGGTGAAACTTTGCGACGGGGCGGGCATCGGCTATGAGTTCACCCGCTTCCGCTCGGACAAGTATGTGCGCGGCCTGCATTCCCCCGCCGAAATCTCCTTTACGGACGACATCGCCGTAGACGCCCGCCGCCGCGACTTCTGCGCAAACGCCGTCTACTTCGACATCCGCTCGGGAGAATATGCCGACCCGTTGGACGGGATCGGAGACATTCGCAAAAAAATTCTGCGCACGGTCGCGCCCGCCTCCAAGGTGTTCGGCGAGGACGGCCTCAGGCTCATGCGGCTCGCGCGGATCGCGGCGCAGACGGGCTTTTCTCCCGACGAAGAGTGCCTTGCGGGGGCAAGGGAGCACCGCGCGCTCATCCGCGACATCGTGCCCGAGCGCGTCTTTACGGAACTTATGCTCCTTTTGAACGCCGACGGGAAGGCGGGAGACCGCGCCGCCCCCTACCGCGGGCTCTGCCTCCTGCGGGACACGGGGGTGCTCGAAGAGATCCTCCCCGAGCTTGCCTTGGGCGCGGGAATGCCCCAACGGCCTCTCTTCCACAAGTACGACGTTCTGGAACACTCCCTGCACTGCGCCATGTACGCCCCGCCCGAGATCCGTCTCGCCGCTCTCTTGCACGACGTGGGCAAGCCGCAGTGCTTCCTCCGCGACGGAAACTACCACGCCCACACGGAAGAGGGTGAGCGCATTGCGAGGGACATTCTCACCCGTTTCAAGGCGCCCAAAAAGCTCACCGAGGAGGTCTGCGCCCTCGTGCGGCTGCACATGCGGGACTATAACCTCGAAATGCGGGAGGGAAAACTCCGCCGCGAGCTCGTGGAAAATTATCCTCTCCTTCCCAAACTTTTCCTCCTCAAACAGGCCGATTATTCCGCCTGCAAAGACGACCTTGCCGAAGCCCCCGTCCTCGTCAAATGGAAGGCGGTGCTTACGGCCATGAAGCGCGAAGGGGTACCCTTTACCCTCTCCGAACTCGCCGTGAAGGGAGACGATCTCCTCGCCCTCGGCATTCCGCCGCAGGAGGTGGGCACTGTGCTCAAAAAGCTGCTCCTCTTCTGCGCGCAGAACGGCGCGCTCAACACGCGCGAAACGCTGCTGAAACAGGCCTTAAACCGAACTCTTTATTGAAAAATTTGCACAAACAGCGCAAAACGCGTTGACTTGTCCGTAAAAATCGTGTAAAATAGTGGAACAAACCTTGCGTGCCCTTTGCGGTACGCCGAATAGACCGGGAGGTGAAAAAAAATGCAAAAGTACGAAATGCTCATTCTTTTGAACAGCGAGCTGACGGAAGAAGCGAGAGAGGCGGAGCTTGGCAAGTATTCCAAGATCGTCACCGACATGGGCGGGACGGTGGAATCCTTCGACAAGTGGGGCGTGAAAAAGACGACCTACCCCATCAACTTCAAGACGGACGCTTTCTATGCCTTGATGACATTCGTCGCGGAAGGACCCGTTGTTGCAGAGCTTGATCGTATTGCGGGCATCTCGAACGACTGCCTTCGCCGCATGATCACGAAAATCGACTGAACGAGGACAATATGAACAAGGTGTTTTTGATCGGTAACCTTACGCGCGATCCCGAGCTCACCGAAACGGCGGGCGGCGTGAGCGTGTGCCACTTCGCGATCGCCGTCAACCGCAACTACACCGGCTCGGACGGCGAGCGCCAGACGGACTTTTTCAACGTCACCGCATGGCGGGGGCTTGCCGATACCGTTGCGCGCTACACCAAAAAGGGCAACAAGGTGGCGGTGACGGGCAGCATTCAGATCCGCAACTATGAGGACAACCAGGGCCAGCGCCGTACCGCGGTGGATGTGATCGCACAGGACATTGAGTTCCTCTCCGCGAGAAACGGCGGCTCGGACGAGGGCTATGACGCGCCTGCCGCGCCCGCCGCCGGCGGTACGCCTGCGCGCAAAAAGCCCGTTTTGCAGTCGTTTGACGACGACGGCGACATTCCGTTCTGACGGAACCATTCTAAAAAATCAAGGAGAATTTCATCATGGAAGAAAATGAAACTGTTGAAGCGGAAGAGACCGCTCCCGTAGAAGAAACTCCCGTAGAGCCCTCGGAGCCCGTGGAAAACGAGGCTTCACCCGAGGGAAGCGAGGAAAAACAGTCCCGTGAGCGCGGCGAACGCCCCGCCAAAAAGGGATTTAAGAAACAGAATTTCAAAAAGGTGTGCCTCTTCTGCCAGGAAAAGGCCACGAAGATCGACTATAAGGATGTGGGCAAACTGCGCAAGTATGTCGCCGAGGGCGGCAAGATCCTGCCCCGCAGAATGACGGGGACCTGCGCAAAGCACCAGAGAGAGCTGGCGATCGCCATCAAGCGCGCACGCATTGCAGCCCTTCTGCCCTTCAAGGCCGACTAAAATCGAAAAAATGCGGAAGCGCTCCCATATCGGGAGCGCTTTTTGTTGTTGCTGAGATGTCTTGTTTTCTTCTTGGCGCCTCGCGCGCCTTGCCTAAATGTCATGTCGCCCCGCCCGCACGTTCTATGTGTCGAAGAGCGGAACGAGTGCGCTTATCAGTTCTGCTTGCCGGTAAACAGGAATCCGCTGACCGTCACGCTCGCGTCGTGATCGTTCTCATCCCCGCCCATGGAATCCACAAAGATCAGAATGTTCTTGACCGCACCCTGCTCCATCGTCTCATCATAGGTGATGGTGAGGGTGACTTCTTCGCCCGCGGCGAGCGTCACCTTCGTGCCGCCCCACGTCGTGTCAGTATACAGCCCCGTGCCGCCCGTGCAGGTCGCCGAGACATTGGTGCAATCGGTGCCGCTGCCCGAGCCGTCGTTGTTGCTCGTATCTACCCGCGTCGTGCCCTGTACGTCCACACGCACGGTGACGGCGGTATCCTTGTTGTTCTTGATCGTGATCGTGAAGGTGTTCTTGCCCGCGGCAAGTTCGGCGCAAGCGGCGGTAACGGGATTATAGGTGTTGCCCTTGCCGACATAGCCGAGCGTCCACGACTTGTTCTCCTCGCCTGCCGTCATGGTGTAGCCGCTGTTTGCCTCTGCGTTGAACGTAAGCGCGACGGGATCGCCCGAGGGCGTGGGGGTGGGAGTGGGTTCTGCGGGCGTGTAGCTGCCCTCTCCCGAGAACGCCATTTCGGCGAGCAGTACGTCGCCGCTGTGCTTTGCCGTGTCCTCATTGATGCAGCTGTCGAAGTACATCTTGACGTTGGTGGGGCCCATGGACGTGTCATAAGTGACGGTGCAGACCGCCGTCTTGCCTGCTTCGATCTCAAACTTGGAGCCGCCCCATGCAAGGTCGGTCCATACATCCGCGCCGTCCTGCTTGGCGCTTTGGTTGCAGGCAACGATGTTGTTGTCGCCGTGCGTCGTCACGCTCTCGATGTCGACGCGGAACGTGAGTTTATCGCTGCCGTTGTTGGTCACCTTGACGGTGAACACGTTCTTCGTGCGGGCGATCGCGGAAGCGTCCATCCAAAGGTTTTTATAGGTTGCGCCTGCAAGGTCCGCATAGACGACGCGGAGGGTATTTGCCGTCTCGTCGGAAATGACAATATAATCATCCGTATTGCCCGTAACCGCGAGCTTGCTGCCGTTCACGGTGACGCCCTTGTTATTCGCTTCGGGAAGATCGGGCGTTTCGCCGCCCTCGTCGCCCGCGTTGCCGAATTTGAGCTCGGAGACGGTGAGATCGCCGCTCTTTGCGTCGTTATTGCCGTAGATCGCGGAGTCGATCATGAGTTGGAGTTTGTTTGCAACACCCTCGTAGAGCACGACGCATTCCGCCTCTTTCCCGCCTTCGAGATCGAAGTAAGAGCCGCCCCATTCGAGGTCCGTTCTCACGGTGACGCCGTCCTGCGTGGCCGACTTGTTGACGGCGGAATTTTGCGCGCCCGCGGCAAGCTGTTCGTCGTTTACGAGATTGAATCTGACATTGACAGGCGCCGTGCCGTTGTTCTTGATTTTGAGATGCGCGGCATTCTTGCCCGCAGCGCTCTGGGTGACGTCCATCTCGATGTTGTGATAGTTGGTGGTCACGCCCGTATAGGTGATGCCTGCGGACTTCTTATCCGCAGCGGGAGTGACGGTGTATTCCTCTGCGCTCGCGAACCCGAGTTCAAGCGCCTCGATCTTGCTCCAATCGAGCGTTTCTCCCGCGGGAGGGGTGGGAGTATCGGGCTTGTCGGGATAGGGATCGCCTGTGGGAGGATTTACCTTCTCTGCGGAGGTCTTTACCCACTCATAGTCGGCCGTCTTGCCGTCGGGGCCTGCGAACTTGCCCATCCAGCCGACCGAAGTCTCGGTACCGCTCCAATAGTTCATGAGGATCCTGCCCGCCGTCTTGGGGAAGTCCTCGCCCGTTTTCTTGTCGATGCGATAGACGGGCTTGCCGTCCACGAACCATGTGATATAGCTCTCCGCCCAGCGGAAGCCGTAGTTGTGAAATTCCTTGCTCGCATCGAAGCCGAGCTTGTACATGTACTCATGCCCGCCTTGGCCGTTTGCGAAGTAGTTGAACTGCACCTCCGTCGTGTCCTTTCCGAGGAACTCAATGTCGATCTCGTCCCAAGGATTCTGCGTTCCGTCCGGCCACACGTCGTAATTCCCCGTGCAGACGAAGAAAGTGCTCGCCGTGCCGGCGGAAGTAGAGGGCTTCATGCGCACTTCATAGTCGCCGAAGCCGTAGTAGTAGCTCGTGCGGAGCTCGCCGCCGAGATAGCCCTCGCCCACGGGCTTGTTTTCCGCGGGGTTTTCGGAGATGGCAAGATGCGCCTGTCCCTCCGAAAAGGTCACCTGGGAAGCCGTCCAGCGGGCGTTGAACGGATCGCCGTTCGTCCAGCCGTCCGAAGGGAACTGCACCTTAGCGCCGGGATCGCCCTTGGAATAGTCCGCAAGCATGCTGCCCGTGAGCGCTTTGTCGGTGAGACCCTCCTGTTTGCCCTCCTCCGGTTTGCAGGCCGCGAACATACAGCTCATGCCCATGGCCAGGGCCAATGCAACCGCGATCGTCGATTTCGTTTTCATGATTTTCCTCCTGTTTATTTGTTGCCCTCTGCGGGCGCATATCCGATCCAACGATAGGATGCGCAAACGGGGAGCTCCCATCCCTCGAACGTTCCGCTCCATCCGTCTACGCCCTTCGTATTCCAGACGTTCATCATGATCTGCGTCCTCGCCGACGGAATATTTTCCGTCACGCGATGGACCGCAGTGCCGTCCACGTACCAGGTGATGGATCCCGGCTGCCAATCGAACGCATATTCATGAAAATCGTCCGCGCCGTCGAATCCGAGAGCGTAGAGAAATTCATGGCCGCCCTCTCCCTGCGTGTAGTAGTTAAACTGGATCTGCGTCGTGTCCTTACCGAGAAATTCAATGTCGATCTCATCCCACGGGTTCCCCGTATAGGTAAAGAAAGAAGAGATCACGCCGCTCATCCTTGCCGCCTTCATGGAGACGGAGTAAAATCCGTAAGAATAGAATCCCCGCGAGCGATACTCCGCGCCGCCGTAACCGTTCTCCTCGCGCGTGAGGGAGAGGGTCATGCTCTCTCCGCCAAAGGAAATATTGTCCTGTAAAAAGACACAATCGAACGGGGGACCGTTGCGGCCTCTCCGCTTTTCGAACAGCGGGGATTCACCCGCGGAAAACACCGCGATCTTTTCCGCCTCTTGGGTGATCCGCGGCGGTGCGATCTCTTCGGAAAGGGGATCGGACGGTCCCGCAGTGCGGCATGCGGAGAATGCGCCCGCGCAGAACGCAAGCGCCGTCATTACGGTAACGATCCTCTTCCCTGTCATTTTCCTCCCTATTATAATAGGAAAAAAACACCCCGTCAAGAGATGTTTCCTAAGCTGTCGTATTTTTTCACGGATTGTCGAGCGTAAAAATGAGATTCAGATGAAACACGTCCCCTCTCGCAAAGGCGGAGAGCTCCCCGCCGTATTTGCGGGCGATGAGACGCAGGCTGCGCATGCCGAACCCGTGATAGTCTTTGTCGTCCTTGGTCGTGACGGGCAGGCCGTCCTCAAAGGCGAGCGGGCCGTCGAAGTAGTTCTCCTCCTGCACGAGCAAGAGCCCGTCCTTCTTTTTGACGACGAGGTCTATCACCCGCCGCTCGGGTTCCGCAATGTTTTTCACCGCTTCGAGCGCGTTGTCCACAAGATTGCCGAAGAGACAGTACAGATCTCCCTCTTCGATGAATCCAAGGTGCTTTCCGTCGATCATGCAGGATAGATTGATGCGGTTCTGCTCGCAAAAGAGGCTCTTTTCGGTGAGAAGCACATCCAAAAGCGGACTGCCCGTCTCCATGCGGGAATCGTAAATGGAGACGCTCGTATTGAGTTCCTCATTCAGCTGTTTGAGACCGGTGGCCCCCTGCGCGGCGAGCATCCCGAGCTTATAGCGGATGTCGTGGCACTTGATGTTGATGAGGTCGATGGTGTCCTTGGAAATGCGGTACTGCCGTTCGCTCTGGCGGATGGCATATTTGAGATACTCCACTTCGCGCGAGAGCTCCTCGGCGACGACCGTCTTTCCCGCGAGCAGAAACACGATGACGCAGCACACCGCGGAGAAGAGATTGCCCGTCTCCCGCAGCACGACGAAAACAGGTTCCTCGAAGCGGTTCTCCCGCCCCACGCTCAGGCGGGCGAAATAGACATCTTCGAAGGAACACAGGAGCACGGTGACGCCGAGCACGAACACGGTGATGGCCAGCATGCGGAAATCGAGCTTACAGGTCTCCAAACGATTGGTGATACCGCGGGCAAAGGCAAAATACACCACGGCGGCGCAGAGGGCAAAGAACCCGTAGTATACGAGCCGGTACCAGACATCGAACAGTTCTCCCCAGCCATCGAAGAAGCGGAGGGCCTCCCCTGCCGTCCATAGGAGGAGAAAGAGCTTATAGAAGAGATTTTGGGCGGCATAGGCGAGCGTGCATCGGAACAAGACGGAAAAAAATCCGCCGTAGCACCACAGCGCGAGCAGAATGACGGCGACAAAGAGAAAGAGATAGACGAGGATGCGCCCCCAAACTCTCTCCCCGAACAGGGAATAGAACCATGCGACGGGAAGGCCGAGCGCAAAGAGAAAGAGCAGGGAGAGCGTGAGCCTTACCCAAAAGCCGCGCGTCCGTTCGAGACCGCGCAAAAACAAGGCGCAGAACACGAGCAGCTCAAAGAGAAATTCCGCAATGACAATGCCGTAAAGGCGGAAAACCTCAGTCATCCTTTCCCTCCGCGCCCGCATAGCGGGCGGCAAGCTCTGCGAGGAAGGCGTTGCGGCGGGGACGGCTGATGGCGAGCGTCTCATTGCCGACCTGCACGGCGAGCCCCTTGATGCTCACGATAAATTTCGGGTTGACGAGATAGCATTGGTTGCAGCGGAGGAACCCGAATTGTCTGAGTTCCTCCTCCACTTTATAGAGCACGCCCGTGATCTCGATCACGTCATCCACGAGGTGATAGTAGAGGCGGTGGCGCACGATCTCCACATACATGAGCTTTTCGGTGGAGATACGGCACAGCCCGTTTGCCGTATTCACGGTGATCGCCTTCCCCGCGTTCATCACATAGACGTCGAGCGCCTTGCCGAATTTGAGGGCAAAGTCGAAATATTTGACGGGTTTGAGGAGATAGGCGACCGCGTCCACCTCGTACCCCTTCTGCGCGTACTGCATGAGATTGGTGATGAAGATGATGGAGACCGTCTTGTCGAGCGTTCTGAGCTCGATTGCGGCGCTCATCCCGTCGCGGCGGGGCATCTGGATGTCCATGAACACGACGGAGTAGAGCGGCTTATAGTCCGTGAGAAATTCCACCGCATCGTGAAAGCGGTCAACTTTGAACTGGCGGCCGTTGAGCCGCGCATACTCGGCGATGTGCGCTTTCAGCGCCTCGGCGGCGGCATCTTCGTCCTCGACGATCGCAACGTTTCTCATAATCTTCCCCTCACAAATATCATACCAGCAATCCCCTCGTTTGTCAAGAAAAAATTTCCGCCCCCGCGCAGCCGACGGCTGCGCGGGGGCGGGTCAGAGGAGGAAAATTATGCGCGGTCTGTATCTGTGCCGCTCCCGGGTTCACCGCTCTCGGGTTCACCGCCCTCGGCCGCTTTCCGCCTGCGGTTCCGCAAAAGGGTGCGGACGAGGAAGTACCCCATTACAGCGACTCCCGCCGCGAGCGCAACTTCCACCAAAACGACGTACCAGATCCAGGTGAGGTCATAGCTGCCGCCCTCCGAGAGGTCCAACTTGGCGTTCGGGTCGAAAGCGGCCTCAGCATGAAAGGTATCGACGAGCGTCCAAAGCACGTCGTGAGCCACATGCTCGGAGATCTTGTACCCCGTTTCGTTTTTAATGGAGTTGAAAACAGAATTTGTCAGGCCGTTGGTGAGCCAAATGTCGTTGCCCGCCCAAACGCCGCGGTAAGGAGCCATGTAGTTTTCGTTCGAGTTCATCCAGTCGGTGACAATGGTGCCGCGGAAGCCCCATTCCCCGCGGACGATTTCGGTGATGAGCCCGTAATTTGCGCCCGACCAAACTCTGCCGAGACGGTTCATGGCGGTCATGAGCGCATTCCCGCCGCCCTCTTTGATCACGATCTCGAAAGGTTTGAGATAGTTCTCGCGCAGGGCCTGCTCGGTGAGGAAGGTGAACAGTCCCTCGCGGTTATATTCGCTGTCGTTTACGCAGAAATGCTTTACATAGGAATACACGCCCATGTCCTTGGCGCCCTTCACGGTGCCTGCGCAGATGGAGCCCGAAAGCAAACTGTCCTCGGAATAATATTCGCCGTTCCGTCCGCCGAAGGGATTGCGGTGAAGATTTGCGCCGGGCGCATACCAGCCGCGAAGGCCCTCGATGGATTTCCGCTCTCTGCCCACGCTGAGCCCCAGCGCATAGGCAAGCGCCTCGTTCCAGGTCTGGGCTAGCATGGTTTCGCTGGGATAGGCCACGAACATGCAGGTGGTGCCGTTTCCGCCCGTCACGCGGGTGTTGAAGCCGAGCGGGCCGTCAAGATCGACATACTGCACCTTTTCGATGCTCGGAAGCGCAGCCGTCTTGAAATAGCCGTCGCTGATGAGGCCGATGAGTTCCGCATCGGTGATATTGGCTATGAGCTGCGTCCAGACGGGATCGTCAAAGTCCTCCGTGCCGAGCACGTCCGCAAACTTCATGCCGTTGGAGCTTCTTTGGCGGGTCTTGCCGAGATCGCCCGAATATTCGAGCTGCGCCTCGGTGGGAGCCTGCTGCTTTGCGATCGTTGCGGCCTCGTCCGTACGGTTGCGGGGCGTTACGATCTTTTGGGGATAGGTGCCCTCGAAGTCCGCCCGCGAGAGATACTTGACGGGGGTCTGTTCATGGCTGCCGTCGAGGTCGGAAAGATCGATGGTTTCGTCGTTTCCGTTGCCGTCCGCGTTGGTGAAGCGGTTTACCACCGCTTCGTCCGTGACGGGATCGACGTTGTAATCGGTCTGTTTGAGGGTGTAGGTGAGCACGGCGCTCTCGTGTGCCGCGGCCGTTCCATCCGCCCGCACGGCGCCCATAGCGGCGAGTTCGTGGGCGTTTTTCATGAGTTTAATCTCATATTCGCCCGCGTCGAGTTCATAGCCCGTGTGCCCGTTTTTGTTGGCGTCATAGCAGTCGTAAGAGGCCATATTCCGCACGGGAAGTTCGAGGGTGACGGTCTCCGTTTCCCCGGGCGCGATGACCCCCGTCTTGGCAAATGCGCCGAGCACGACGGCGGACTTTTCAATGCCGCCCTTGATGTAGGGAGCAGAGTAGTAGAGTTCGACGACGTCCGCGCCGGCATAGCTGTGCGGATCGTCCGGATCGGCGGTGTTCTTCACCTCCACCGTGACCGCAACCGTATCGTCTTTGGAGAGTTCGCCAGAGGTCTGCGTCTTGCCCCCCACTTTGACGTCTGCGATCGTCCAGGTGAAATTCGTATAGGAGAGCCCGTAGCCGAAGGGATACTGCACGACGCCGCCGTATCCGCTGCCGTATTCGTTGTTCACGTCCGCCCAAAAGCCCTCGGCGTCCGCCGTCTCGAACCACTTGTAGCCGACATAGATCCCTTCGGAATAGTCCACATAGGCGCGGTATCTGCTGTCCTCGCTCTTGCAGTTGGCATAGACCGTGCCCGCGCCTGCCTCGCCGCTCCCCTTGTTTCCCTGGTTGACGGCCGAGGGGGTGGTGCCGAGAATGTCATAGGCATAAGTGTCCGCCGTTCTGCCGGACGGGGAGACCGTGACCCGCTCCGTTTTGACGCTGCCGTCGGGATTTTTTTCATAGACGGCCGTACCGTCTGCATTGTAGGTGGGAGCGCCGTTTTCGCCGTACACGGGAACGGGTGCATCCTTGTAGCCGCGCAGCACGTTGATGAGCCCGTTGACGCCCGTCAGACCCGTGATACCCACGAGAAGCGCGCCGTCGATCTTGGGGTTTTCGAGGAAGCCCGTCTCCATGGTGTTGGCCGTGTTGAGGATGACGATGACCTTCTCGCACATCTCGGTGGCAGCGGCGATCATGTCCTCCTCCTCGGTGGAGAGCTGCAAATAGTGACGGTCGGTGACTGTGGTCTGGCTGTTGCTGCCGGGGGCGGTCTGCTTGACCTGTTTGAGTTCGAGGTCTTTGCTCTCGCTGCCCGTTCTGCCGATGACGACGAGCCCGACGTTGGAGAAGCTCTCAATGCTCTCTTTCAGGCCGAGATACTGTTCCTTGCTCGGCTCGCGCAGCACGAAGATCTCCTCCGACCCGAAAAGCACGCCGCCGCGGTATTCGAGATAGTCCTGGTCGCCGTACGTCTTGCTGTGGGCCGTGTAGTAGTCCCGGTAGAGGTTGTAGAGGTCGCGGTTGTAGCCGATGCCCGCCGCCTCCAATGCGGGGAAGAGCTTCACCTTCGGAAGGTCGGTATTGGCATAGCCCGAGCCGAAGGCCATTGTCATCCAATCGTAAGCCGCCCAGCCGAAAACGTTCACCTGTTTGAGCTCTTCCGCAGTGAGGGGCAGCGCGGGGTTGCCGCTCTCGTCCTTTTCGTTTTTGAGGAGAACGGTGCCCTGCTCCACGATGTCCTCACAGAGCGCTTCGCCGCTCGCCAGCGCCGCCGCGTCGGCCGATTGGCTGCGCCCGTAGAGGAAGAGACTGATGTCCTCCCAAAACATGGTGGCGGCAATGATGAGCGCCAGCATGATTGCGACGACCGCCGTAATGCCCGGCGTGAAGATCGCGATCGCCTTTTTGCTTGACATTCCCTTGTTTTTCATTTTTTTCTCCCTTGCCCTATTTCTCCCCGCATACCTGCGGCGGGGATCTTCCTCCGCATTATATATGAAAGAACGCGCCCCCGCAAGACGCGTTCCTTAAATTGTATCTTTATTACATAAATTGTGCGTTCCTGACTTGTTTCCCGCTCCGTTCCTCCCTCTCGGAACGGCCGTTTACGGCATCAGATCCCGCCCGGGGGAGGGGATTGGCGGGGCGCTTCTTCGGGCAGCTTGTTCTCCCCCAAAAGAGTTGCGGGTTTGATGGCGCCTCCGCCGAATTTTTCACGGATCTTATCCACCGCCCCCTCCACCTTGCGCCGCTTGCCGTCGCCGCCGAACAGCGAGAGCTGCGCGGGCGCGTTCACACTGTCGAGATGAATGGCGCTCACCGTGAGCGCACGGATGGGCTTTCGCCAATCGTACCGCGTTTTCAAGAGCTCCGTCGCCGCCTTGGCAAGATCGGCCGCGCACTGCGTGGGAGCGGGAAGCAGCTGCTGCCACGACTCGAAATGCAGATCGCTCTCCCGCGCCGTCACCTGAATGCCCCGCGCTTGCAGGCCGAGATAGCGCAATTTTTGGCCGATGTCCTGCGCGAGCGCCACGAACACGACATTCGCCTCTTCGAGCTCCATCAGATCGGCCACGCAGGTGATGCCGTGCCCCACCGATTTGACCGTCTCCTCCTCCCCCACGCGCGCAACGGGAGAATCGTCCTGTCCGAGCGCGTATTTTTGCAGCATCTCGCCGTTTTTGCCCAAACGCCTCACGATGAGTTCCCGCGGCGCGTTTGCAAGGTCGCCGATCGTGACGATGCCGAGCCGTCTGAGTTTTTCCGTCGTCGCCCGCCCGCAAAAGAGAAGGTCGGAGCAGGGCAATTTCCACACCGTTTGACGGAAATCGTCCCGCCCGATCTCGGTGACCGCGTCGGGCTTTTTCATGTCCGAACCGAGTTTTGCGAATACTTTGTTGAAGCTCACCCCCACGCTCACCGTGATGCCGAGCTCTTTTTTCACGACGGCGCGCAGCTCGTCGGCGATCGCGCGCGGGGACATGGGGCAGCCCGTGACGTCCAGCCAGCATTCGTCGAGGCCGTAGCCCTCCACGCGGTCGGTATACCGCTCGTAGATCTCGTGCAGACGGCGGGAGAATTTGGCGTAAATATCGTGGTGCGGCGGGACGATGACGAGCCCGGGGCAGAGCTGCTTTGCCTGCCAATTCGCCATGCCCGTCTTGACCCCCATGCGCTTCGCGAGCTCCGACTTCGCGAGCACGATGCCGTGACGGTTCTCCGCCGCGCCGCACACCGCGATCGCCCGCCCTTTCAGCTCGGGATGAAGCACCGCCTCCACCGAGGCATAGAACGCATTTGCGTCGCTGTGTAAAATCGCTCTGTCCATGCTCCCATTATAAAACAAACGTTTGAGTTTGTCAAGCGAATTTTATGAAGCCGCCGCGGCGGGTTCGCGTAAACCCGCCGCGGCGGCCCCTTCCGAAAAATTTTTCCGTTTTGCGGGACAAACTCGCCTCCCCGATCGTTGTAGAAGAAAAAGGAGGTCGCCCCATGAACAGATCTGCCCGCATTGCTTTGTTGACCCTCTATACGGCGTTCAAGGCCGCGCTCCTCGTGCTGACGGCGTTTTTCTTCATCTTCTTCTACTTCTTCATCGCGCGGGGCTTCCCCGTGAACGTCTACTATCTCTCCTATCTCCTCATTCCGCTCGTTCTGCTCTTTTTTACGGCGTGGATCTTGCCCAAGGGCAAGGTGAAGAAGGGATTCTGGTGGAGCGTGCTCGCCCTCTTTCTCGCGGGCGTCATTGCCCTCGCCTCCTGCCTCGGCTACAACGCCTACCAAAGCTCCATCACCCTGCCCATGCCCGCGGACGGCGCGATCGACACCGACGCCTATCTCGCTTTCGACAAAAATTCGGGGATCGCCCGCCTCGGAAAACCCGCCTCTCTGCACTTTTCCGCAGAACAGGACCTGCCCGTTCTCGACGGCGCGGCGGCGTTCTTCCCCCTCTACTCCTCCTTTGTGGAGGCCGTCTACCCCGAGGAGGTGTGCAAGCTCAACGGGATAGGCAGCCCCTACCGCTACAACAACACGCGCGGCGCGTACAGCGCTCTCGCCCAAAAGAACGCGGACATCCTCTTTGCCTTCGGTCCCGACGACGAACAAGAGGCATACGCAAACGAGTGCGGAGTGGAATACGAGCTCATCCCGATCGGCTATGAGGGGTTCGTCTTTTTCACCAACGCCAAAAACCCCGTGAAGAACCTGACCGAAGCGCAAATTCGCGATATTTACGCGGGACGGGTGACGAATTGGAAGGAGCTCGGCGGCAAGAACGAGAAAATCCAACCATTCCAGCGCAACAAGGGGAGCGGCAGCCAGACCGCGCTCGAAGCGTTCATGGGAGACGTTCCCCTCATGCAGCCGCCCACCGACCTTTTGAACAGCTTTATGTGGGGGATCATCGAGAAGGTCTCAGACTATAAGAACTACGGCGGCGCGATCGGATTCTCTTTCCGCCAGTACGCCGAGGGACTTGTGGGGAACGAAAACATCTCCTTTCTCTCAGTGAACGGCGTGCAACCCACCCTCGAAAACATCGTAAACGGGAGCTATCCCATCCGCATGCCCTTCTATGTCGCGGTGCGCAAGGGGGAGCGCACCGAGGAGATGGACAGTTTCCTTAGCTGGATCCTCTCCGAAGAGGGGCAGAGCCTCGTGGCGGCTTCGGGGTATGCGCCCGTCGGGTGATCGGGCTGCGCCGCCGCGGCGGGCCGAAGCCCGCCGCGGCGGCTCCTTTTTTTATTTCTTGACAAATATGTCCCATTGTGATATTCTTTTTTTATGAAACGGTTGAACGTCGGCATTTTTGCGCACATCGACGCGGGCAAGACCACCCTCACCGAACGCCTTTTATATGAGGCGGGGGCGCTGCGCGCCCTCGGGAGCGTAGATGAGGGCACGGGCTTTACCGATTTCTTGGAGGTGGAGCGCCGCCGAGGCATCTCCGTGCGGGACGCGACCGTTTCCTTCCGCTTCGGCGACACGGCGATCGACCTCATTGATACGCCGGGGCACGCCGATTTCTTTGAGGAGACCGAGCTTGCCCTCACGGCCGTGGACGTCGCGGTGCTCGTGATCTCCGCGCGCGAGGGCGTGGAGGCGCAGACAGAACTGCTTTTGGAGGCCGTAAAACGCCGCAAACTTCCCCTCCTCGTGTTCGTGAATAAGTGCGACTTGGAGGGCATAGACCTGACAAAACTGCATACATGTCTCAAAAAAGCGCTCCCGTGGGAACCGCTCCCGTGGGGCGCGGACGACTTTACCGAAAACGCCGTAACGGCGCTCGGCGACGAGGCTCTGCTCGAACGCTATCTCGCGGGAACGCTGACGGAGGAGGAGCTCTTCTTCGCGCTCCGCGGCGCGTGTTCCTCCGCCCGCCTTGCGCCCGTGCTCTTCGGCAGCGCAAAAACGGGGGAGAGCGTAAAGGAACTCCTTCACGTCCTTTCCGATTGTTATCAATTTTCCGCCGGGGAGAATGCCCCCTTCTCGGCCTTTGTCTATCAGGTGGAACACCGCAAAAACGTGGGAAAACTTGCGCACATCCGCGTGTTTTCGGGCAAGCTCGGCGTGCGGGAGGACGTTCTCAACCGCCGCACTCAGAGCGTTTTCAAAGCCGCGCAGCTCAAACAGGTCAAGGGGGAAAGGCATCTCGATGTCTCCTCGCTCTCCGCGGGGGAGACGGGGGCGGTGCTCGGACTTTCGGACGTGCGCGCGGGGGACTTCCTCGGGGCCGACCCGCCCGTAACCCCCCTCTCTCTCTTTACGCCCTACCTCAGGGTGAAAGTTTCCCCGCGGGAGGAGGGCGACCTTCAAAACCTCAAAAGCGCGCTCGAAGAGCTGGCGGACGAATCTCCCCTGCTCGCCCTCGAATGGCGGAAGGAGAAACGGGAGCTGACCGTGGCCGCCTCGGGAAAGGTGCAGACGGAGATCTTAAAGGAGATCCTCTCCTCCCGCTTCGGGCTGGAAGCGGAGATCGGCGCGCCCTCCGTCGTCTACCGTGAGACGATCGCGCGGGCGGGGTACGGGTTCGAGGCGTACACGATGCCAAAGCCCTGTTGGGCGGTCGTGAAATTCTATCTCGAACCGCTGCCGCGGGGGAGCGGGCTCGTGTATGAGAGCGTTGCCTCGGAAAAGCGGATCGCCTACCGCTATCAGGAACACGTAAAAACGGCGGTGCCGCGCGCCCTCGAACAGGGGCTGAAAGGCTGGCAGGTGACCGACCTCAAAGTGACCCTCGTGGACGGCGAACACCATGTGCAGCACACGCACCCGCTCGACTTCTTTACGGCGACCCCCATGGGGATCATGGACGGACTGAGAAACTGCGGCACGGTGCTGCTCGAACCCGTGCTCGAAGTGAGGGTCTCCGCGCCCGAAAATGCCTTCGGAAAGGTGGCGGGGGAACTCACTTTGCGGCGGGGGACGCTCGGCGATCATGCCTTCGGGGAGGGGAAGTTTGCGCTTACGGCGCAGATCCCCGCCGAGGAGACCTTCGATCTCCCCGAGAAAATTTCTTCGCTGACGGGGGGACGGGGAAGCTATTCGGCGCGGCTGCTGGGATATTTCCCCTGCCCGGAGGGCCACGGGCAGGAGCGCGAACGGGTGGGCGTGAACCCCCTCGACCGCTCTTTATGGATCTTGCATTGCAGAGGAGCGTATCATTGAGCCCCGCCATCCGCTGAGGAGAACAAGGAAGGCTCCTTAGAAGGCAAGAGACTTGGCGGCGCAAAATGACGCGGCGGCGCGGACGATCTGTCCGCGCCGCCGCATTATGATGCCGCCGCATTATAATCCCGCCTGTCATGGCTTACGCCATGCCACCCGCCCCCTTAAAAGGGGGCAGATCGCTCTAAAATATATCCTTCTCGATCGGAGCGTAGAAGAGCTTTTCCACCTCGGCCTGTTCCTTTGTCTGCGCCAAGATCCACATGAGTTTGGAGACGGCGCTTTCGAGGGTCATGTTGCGCGCTTCGAGCACCCGTCCGCACTCCATGAGCCGCCGCCCCACTTCGTAATTTTCGAGCGCGCTCCCCTCCCGCTCCACCTGCGTGGAGACGACTACCGTTTTGCCCTTTGCAAGAAAGGCTTTGAGCGCCGTGAAAAAGGCGTCGTTCGCATAATTGGGAAGTCCGCCCGAGCCGAAGGTCTCCAAGATCAGCCCGTCGCAGTGTTCCGAAAGATAGCCGAGAATGTCCGCTTTCAGCCCCGGGAACATTTTGAGCACAAAGATGTCGGGATCGAGGTCATGAAAAAACCGTGCGCAGGACGGCCGCTCTTCGCGGATGTAGTACACGGGCTTGCCGTCGCGCATCACGGCGATGTCGGGAAAATCCACGCTCGAAAAGGCATTGTAGCTGCGGGTGCGCGTCTTTTTGGCGCGGGTACCCAAAATGACGTTTCCGTCGAACACGACCTTTACGCCCATTGCGCCGTCGTCCGCGCAGTAGGAAAAGGCGTCGAGAAGATTTTTGCGCGCATCGGTATCCCTCAAATATACCGACTTTTGCGACCCCGTGAGCACGATGGGCTTGGGGCTTTCCTGAATGAGATAGGAAAGAGCCGCCGCCGTGTAGGCCATGGTGTCCGTGCCGTGGGTGACGACAAAGCCGTCGTACTTGTCATAACCGCTCTCAATGAGGCGGGCGATCTCCAACCAATGGCGGTAGTAGACGTCGGTGCTGTCGAGATTGAAGGGTTGAAGCTCGGTGACTTTGCAGATCTCCGAGATCTCGGGCACGCTGGCCAAGAGCTCGCGCGAAGTGAGGGCGGGCGCCAACCCCTCGCCGCTGTTTTTGGAGGCGATGGTTCCTCCCGTTGCGATCATGAGGATATGCTTCACTGTAACTTCTCCCGGAGCAGTCTTGTGGTTTCTCCATCGAGAGAGACCTCCGTCTCGCCGTCGGAGACGACCTCAGCCTCTTCCTCCGCTTTGGTGTGCGTTTCCCCTCTTAAAAGCGCGTACAGGATGCGGAACGTCTTTTCGCCCTCTTCGCCGGCAAGCAGCACGCCGCCCGAAGCGTGGGCGATCTCCCGATAGAGCACGGGATCGCTTGCGGGGAGGGTGAACAGATTCGTCACGCCGTAAACGCCCGCTCCGAACAGATCCGCGGGGAGCTCCTTTACCAGCACCAACTTACCGAAGGGCGTATAGTGTTTCCCGTCGTAACGTACGCCGCCAAATTCCAGCAGTTCGCAATTTCCCAAAACAAGTTTGCGCGCCCCGTACCGTGCCGTAACCGCCTTGATGAGCCGAAGATCATAGGGAGCATCCCCCTCCTCGGCCGAGACCGTTTTCTCCACCCGTGCCGCCTGCAACCGGTCATGCGGGCCGACGGGCGCGAGTACGCGCTCCCCTTCGGAGAGCGGAAGCTCGGTAACGTACCAATAGACTTTGTCCGCCAAATTCTTATCCTCGGTAAAGCGGAGCGCCGCAAAATCGTATTTCATTCGTCTACTCCTTTGATGTTGACAGGCGTGGACAGAACGTTTGCGATCTGACGCCGTACAAATTGTTTATACTGATTACAGCCCGATTCAAACAGAATGTAGATCCTGCCGTCTTGCTCGAAGATCTCCTCGCTCATGCAGGGCATATCGAAGGTCGCGGTGAGGTTGTGCTCGCCCAAAACGTAGAGCGGTACGCCGCCGAGATCGCCCACGGGCTGTTCGTAGAGCGGATCGCTGTACACCCAGAGGCGGGAATCGGGCAGGCCGTAGGAAGTGGAGAGCGCAACGCCGTTGTCCCAGACGGCGATCCCCTGCACCTGTTCCCGCACGGAGATCGCGTAGTTGGGCCTGAAAGAGACCACCCCGCCCTCCGCCGCTTCGTTGACGGTAAAGGCATAGACGATGCCGTAGTTCGTCTCCCCGTCCGCGACGGCGATGTGGTGGCTTTGATCGGTCTCATAGTTGCCGGGGCGGTAGAACTCGCCCGCGTACAGCATTCCCCCGTGATAGTAGCAATAGGCGATGCTGCGGAAATCGGCGATCTCGAAGCTGTCCTTTATCTTTACCGCGCCGCCGTCCTCGGCCGCAAGCGCATCGGCAAGAGAGACGCGCACGAGCTTTTTCCCGCTCGCGACGACGAGATAGTTCCCCGTATTGGTGATCCCGCCGAAGTGGGTGGAGAGCTCCCCGTTTTCGTCGCGCAAGGTGATATATTTGGACGTTCCGCTGCCGAAGAAATAGACGCGGGAGGGTTTGCCCTTGACGTAACCGCTCATGGCGAAGCGATAGCCGCTGTCCTCGTTCACCGGGCACAGCCCCTGGGGAGAGAACCCGCTTTTCAGTCCCGGGATCGCAGTCTCCGTGCGCGTTGCGGCATCGAACGCGGAATAGTCCGCGCCGAGGAACCATACGCAAAGAAAGACCGCCAGCGCCAAAAGCAATGCAAGTAACACCGCAAAGACCGCTATTTTGACTTTATGCTTCATAAATTCTCCTTGGAAATTTTCTCCCCGCCGAGGGGGAAAGGACGACTCTCAGGTTTCCTCCGCGGAAGATTTCCGCTTGGGGAGCTCCACCGCACAGGCAATGATGCAGGCGACGATCAATCCGACCACCAACCCGCCGACGGCGGCGAGCACGGGACTGATGTTCCCCTCCTGCACCGCCTGCGACGTCTCGAAATAGACGCGCGCCTCCTGCTCATAGAGGGCATAGCCCACGGCCTGCGCCTTGGCCGCCGCCTCCTGCAAGGCCTGATAGACGTTTTTCAGCTTCGTTTCGAACGCCGTTACGTTCTCTTCGGTGAGCGCTTTGAGCTGGCTGTCGATCTCCACATTGCGTACGAGAAGGGCGGCGAGCGTCTCCGAAAGCCCCGCTTGCTGGACGGGAGCGGCAGACGTCTCCGCCGCCGAGGAGAGCGTCAGAGCGGCTGCGGAGGACCCGAGCGCACCGAGCAGCGCGGAAATTTTTTGCTCGTTCTCGGCCTTCTCCGCTTCGAGCGCCGCGCGCTGCGCGGGAAGAAGTTGGAGGGAAACATAGCCGTTCGTCTCCAATTCGGAGCTCAGCGAGCGCTGCAACACATCGCCGAAGGCGACGTCGATCTCGGCGCGGTGGTTGACGAGGGTCCGTCCGGCGGCGGTATAATTCCCGCGGTAGAGGGCGATCCATGCGTCGTACTGCGCCAAAAGATTTTCTTTCTGCGCGGAGAGAAGTTCGAGGCGGCTTTCGAAATCCGCGTTCTCGAAGGAACTCTCGTCGAGCGAATAGTTCATCGTCCGTGCGATCTGCACGGCTTTGAGAATGGGCTGCCGCGCGAGGGCGTTCAGAAATTCGGTCGCCGCCCCTTTGCCCGAAAAATAGCGCGCCTTCACCGTGATCGTGTATTGGTCTGTGGGCTGCGTGAGCTCGCCCGCCGTCTGCTGCTGCACCTGCGTGATGGTGACGGCGTCCCGCTCGGAGAGTTTTTCGACGTCGATGCCCGCAAAACGGCCGTCCGCGTTCTTGGTTTGGGTGAGCGCGTCGAGCGACACAATGTCGCGATAATTAAAAGGAGAACCGTCCGGGAATTTTCCCGCACCGCTGTCCGGATAGGAGAGGGTGAATGTGCGGCTGTATGTGCTGAAAAAAGGATCGTAGAGAAAGATCGCCGCAAGCACCGCCACTGCCGCGAATAGCAACGTTACAAGCAGAACAAGCCACTTGCGCTTGCCCACCGCTCTGAAAATGTCTCCGAAGGTAACACCGTGCACTTCTTCCGGCCGACCGCTTTCGTGCGTCTCTTCCATCCGACTGCCTCCGTATGAGATTTTCCCATATTATATCCGTTTTCCCGAAAATAGTCAAACATTTTTTTCATGAAAACCTCTAATCCCCCTCCGGATGGGGAAAACTGTAAAGAAACGCTTGACAAGCCATTGATCAAGTGTTATAATCCCTATAAAATTAGTAGGAATAAGGAGCAGAAGTATGTTTGTCTATGCCGACAATGCGGCAACGGCGAAAGTCCGCCCCGCGGCTTTGAAGGCGTATGCGGAGACGGCGGAACATTATTTCGGAAATCCCTCCTCCCTGCACTCGGCAGGACAGAGGGCAAAGGAAGAGCTCACCCGCTGCCGGGAGAAGATCGCCTCCATCCTCGGCGCGCAGAGCGGGGAGATCTATTTCACCTCGGGCGGGAGCGAATCGGACAACCAGGCCATTTTAAGCGCGGCCTATTCCGGCGCAAAGAAGGGAAAGAAAAAGATCGTGTCCACCGCGATCGAGCACCACGCGGTCCTGCACACCCTCAAAAAACTCGAAAAGGAGGGCTTTGAGGTCGTGCTTCTGCCCGTGGACGGGAGCGGGATCGTCAAGACGGAGGACGCGGCGCACGAAATGGACGAAAACACCTGTCTCGTCTCCGTCATGCTCGCGAACAACGAGATCGGCACGTTGCAACCCGTCGCCGAGATCGGCAAGCTCTGCCGCGAAAAAAAGATTCCCTTCCACACCGACGCGGTGCAGGCAGTGGGCCATATGCCCGTCAACGTCAACGATTTGAACTGTGACTATCTTGCCCTCTCGGGGCATAAGTTCGGCGCTCCCCGCGGCGTCGGCGCGCTGTATGTGAGAAGAGGAGCGCCTCTTTTGACCCTCATCGAAGGCGGCGCGCAGGAGAAGGGCAAGCGCGCGGGCACCGAAAACTTACCCGCGATCGCGGCCATGGCCGCGGCGCTCGAAGAGGCGGCGCGCGATCTTCCCGCCTATATGAAAAAAGTCTCCGCTCTGCGGGACGAACTCATCGCGAATTTGAGCAAGATCCCCCACTGCGCGCTCAACGG
>CANRPN010000026.1 GCA_947632505.1 uncultured Clostridia bacterium
AGCGGCCGCTTTCCGACTGCCGCGGCAAGCAACAGCCCGCTCGCAAATTGGGTGCTCACGTCGGTATTTACGGTCATCTGTTCCGCCAAAATGCCGCGGCTTTTCATGCGGAAGGGGAAATGTCCCTCCTGCTGCAAAAATTCAAACGTGACCCCGCTTTGTGCAAGGGGAAGAAAGTCCATCGGCCGCTTTTTCATCTGTTCGGAGGCGGTCAGTTCGTATTCGCCGCCCGAAAAGGCGAGGATCGCGGTCAAAAAACGCGCCGCTGTACCCGCGCTTCCCACATTGAGCGCGGCCTTTTTGCAAAAATTTTTTCTGCCGTGCACACGCAGCATGTCCCCGTCCTGTTCCGTTTCGATCCCGAGCGCAGAAAGGCAGCCAAGAAGGTCGCGGGTATCCTGCCCGAACTGCGCGCAGCCCATCAAAGCGGTCTCCCCGTCCGTAAAGGCGGAAAGAAGCAGCGCGCGGTTCAAAATACTCTTCGAAGCGGGCACGGAGACCTCGATCTCCCGACGCAGCAGGGGTTTTACCTCGTAAAAATTCATAAAAACAGTATAGCAAAAAGGCCGAAAAAGGTCAATCGATTGGTTGTAAAATCTAAAAGAACATGGTATAATGGCGGCATGGAAGCAAAGATCGTGCGCAGCAAACGCAAGACTCTCTCACTTTCGGTCACGAGGACGGGGGAGATCGTGGTGCGCGCCCCCTATGGCGTGAGTCGGGACTACATTTCGCAATTTTTGGAGCGGCACGCGGCGTGGGTGGACAAACGGCTGCGGGCGGTCGCTTCCAAGGAAAAGCTCGATCTGTCGGACGGCGCGAACCTATCTCTGTTCGGCTCTTCCTATGCGATCGAAAGCGGCCGCGCGCGCATCAAGGACGGGAAACTCTATCTGCCCGAAGAGGGGAGAGAGGCGGCGCTTTCCCGTCTGTTGAAAAAATTTTCACTCGAAGTCATGGAGCAGGTCACGGCGCGCATTGCTCGGCGCTACGGTTTTTCCTACCGCTCGGTGCGTATCTCCTCCGCGCGGGGGAGGTGGGGTTCCTGTAACCGCGAAGGGGTCATTGCCTACACCTTCCGCGTGGCATTTCTGTCGCCCTCGCTCTGTGAATACGTTGCGGTCCACGAACTCGCACATACCGTCGTATTCAACCACAGCGCGGAATTTTGGGAGATCGTCGAGGGGATCCTTCCCGATTGGAAGGCGCGCAGAAAGGCGTTGAAGGCCGACCCTGCGATCGAATATTTGTAATTTTTGGACTTTAACATAGTATTATGCGTGTCATAATCAATACTATGTCAGACATAAAATATATTTTTGAAGGGGTTTTATGAAAATTGTTGTATACGGACTCGGCATTATCGGCGCATCGCTTGCGGCAGCGCTCAAAAAGAGCGGACACTATGTGCTCGGAAAAAACCGCAGCCGCGAGGCCATTGAAGTTGCGCTTTCCCGCGGCATGATCGACGGGGAGACGACAACCTATGAGGGTGCGGATGTGGTTTTCTTGGCCCTTCCATTGGGCCCGACGCTTGCGGAACTCGAAGAGGGGGCCTTTTCGGTAGGGACGATCGTTTGCGACATCTGCGGAGTAAAAAAAATTGTGGAGGATGCGGTGCAAAAGCAGCCGCGCGCCTATCGCTACGTCGGAGCGCATCCGATGGCGGGGAAAGAGACGAGCGGGATCTCTTCCTCCGACCCTGCGCTCTTCTGCGGCAAAAATCTGGTGCTCACGGTGAACGATTTTACCGATCTTGCGGCGCTTGCAACGGTTGAGTTGCTTGCGCGGGATATTGGTTTCGGAAGGATCGTACATACTTCGGCGGCGGAACACGACAGGAAGATCGCGCTTACCTCTCAGCTCGCGCATCTTGTTTCCAATGCCTACATCCAAAGCCAGGAGGCAAAGGGGAGCGGTGGATTTACGGGCGGAAGTTTTCAGGACATGACCCGCGTAGGCGGCGTGGATGAGCAGCTGTGGAAAGATCTTTATTTTGCAAACCGTGAGAATTTGGTCCAAGAGATCGACGGTCTGTGCGCCCGCTTGGAGGGGTACGCGGAAGCGTTAAGATCGGGAGACGAAGAGGCGCTTTTGCGGCTTCTTAAAGCGGGCAGACTCGCGCACAGGGCCTATTTTTCGGAAAAATAATTTTTTTTCTCTTTACTTTTTTGGGATTTTGGGATATACTATATTTATAGTCGGTTTTTTGGAAGGAACTTCTTCCGCTTCACTTTTTGAAAGGCTCTAACAAGCCCGATTCCCATTTTAGTTTTTTGGAGGCGTGATGAAAATTCAATATTTGGGGCATTCTTCCTTTCTGCTTTCCTTTGAAAGAGGACCCTGCATAGTGACCGATCCGTTCGGGGACGTTGGCATTCCTTTGCCCCCCGTGCGTGCGGATTGTGTTACCGTAAGCCATTTCCACTATGACCATTGTAATGTAGAGGGGGTGCATGCGTCCCGTGTTCTCTCCGAGAAGGGCGTTTTTGACGTAGGCGGCGTTCATATTACCGCAGTGGAGTGTTTCCATGATGAAGTGTGCGGCAGAAAGCGCGGAAAAACGCTTGCTTTCCGTTTTGAGGCCGAGGGGATCTCGCTCTTGCACCTCGGAGACATCGGAGAACCCTGCACGCCGGAGGTTTTGCGCCGGCTTGGGAAGGCAGACGTTCTGTTCCTTCCCGTGGGCGGGAATTATACCATTGACGCGACGGAGGCAAAGCGCTATCTTGACGCCATAAAGCCTGCGATCGCCATTCCCATGCACTATAAAGTAAAAGGACTTACGGTGGACATCTCGGGAGCGGAAGGATTTTTGTCTCTTTTCGAGCAAACAGAATGCGCAAAGACGCTTACGCTCAATGAAAAGCCAATCGGCCAGACCAAAGTCATTTTAATGGAGAGAACGCAAAATGTTAGATAAGAAAACAGAATTGGAATTTCGTTCTTTTCTCGAAGGACTTCCCGTTGCCACTTTGCGGATCATCGGTCGGATGGATGGCGTTCCGACCGACCGCTCCGGAAATAAAACCGACCTTATCAACGGCATTGTCGATATTCTTGTGGGCAGGACCATGCCCGTGCCCCGCTCGGGGCGAGGAGCGCCCGTGAAACAGAGTTATGTTGACCCCGTCATTCTCCAACGGCTGAGCGAGATTCGCCGTAAGACGGAAGAACCCATTGAGCCCGCCGTGCTTCAAGTTGCAAGCAATGACGAAAAGGGCTATTATGAACAGCCGATCTGTTCCGGTATTCTTGAAATCATGCAGGGCGGCTACGGCTTTTTACGCGCAAAGAACTGCCAGCCGACCAACGGCGGCGATGTCTTTATTGCTGCGCCCATGATCCATTCCCTCAAACTGCGCGAGGGGGACTATGTCGCCTGTATTCCGAAGCCCCGTCTGAAAAACGATTCTGCGGCGATCGGGGAACTTTTGACTGTCAACGGCCGCCCTGTCGGCACCTATGAGGAGCGTCCGTTCTTCGATTCTTTGACCGCAAGCTATCCCAAAGAGCGGATCACGATGGCCGAGGAAAACAATGTTCTTTCTCTTCGTCTGCTCGATCTGTTTGTTCCCATCGGAAAGGGTCAGCGCGCCTTAATCATTGCTCCCCCCAAGGCGGGTAAAACCACCATGCTCAAAGATATTGCGCGGGCGATCTCCGAGCATCATCAAGAGATCGATCTCATTGTACTTCTGATCGACGAGCGTCCCGAGGAAGTCACCGATTTCCGCACCAGCGTCGAGGCGGCCGAGGTGATCTATTCCACGTTTGATGAGGGCGCCGAGCATCACATCCGTGCGGCCGAACTCACCATTGCGCACGCCAAGCGTCTTGCGGAAGCCGGGCACGATGTCGTCATCCTGCTGGATTCGCTCACAAAGCTCACGCGCGCGTACAACCATATGACGGAAAATTCCGGGAAAATTCTCTCGGGCGGGCTGGATGCGGCTGCATTTTCCGAGCCGAAGCGATTTTTCGGCGCGGCGCGCAACACGATGGAGGGAGGGAGTATCACCATCCTCGCCACTGCCCTTGTCGATACGGGCAGCCGTATGGACGACGTGATCTATGAGGAATTTAAGGGCACGGGCAACTGCGACATCTTTCTTTCGCGGGAACTTGCGGAGCGGCGTATCTTCCCTGCCGTCGACATCCACCGTTCGGGCACGCGCAAGGAGGAACTTCTTTTGTCCCGTGAGGAGCTTTCCGCGGTATACAAGCTGCGGGAGAGAGGGCTCACCGAAAATGTGGAGGGGATCCTTGACTTGATGAAGAAAACGCAGAGCAACAAAGATTTTATTACGCGGCTTTCGGAGTGGCTCAGAGTGTATAAGTCATGATCGCGTATTTCTTGAAAAAAAGCGGCGGCTCCGCGATCTGCGGAGCCGCCGCTTTACTATTTAATTATTTTTCGTTGATCGGCCGGATCTGTAAGTAATAGGCGACACCGAATACCACAATGCAGAAAAAGTATACTGCGGGGAGGATGACGAAGGTCGTCAACTGTCCGATGTCAGCGAAGTCCGCTTTGGCGGCAAGCGCCACGATCAAGATCACGATGATGCATAGCGCGTAGGCCACGATCACGTTAACGAGCAGATTTCCCGTTTTGCGCAACGAGCGCTCACCGTAGTGATTGATGAACATAAGGAAGGTGACAAGCAAGAGCGCGGTCCCCGTGCCCCAGATAAAGTAGGGATAGAAGCGGGGCAGTTTCAGCTGGCTTTGGAATCCAAGCGCGATGCTCCCCTCCGCAAGACAGAGCAGAAATACGATGAGTGCGCTGAAAAAGAGCGCTTTTCCGCGGTGCACCAGGCTTTCGGACTTTTCCTCGATCTCCTTATGGCGTCCTCCCGCGGTCGAAATGCGGATGCCGTCCTGTGCCGCAAGCGATTCAAGATCGTAGAAATCCACGCCGTCGAGCGAACGCCCGGTATGCGTGCGGGCAGGCGCGGATCTTGCAGGCGCATCGGCCTTGGCGGCAATCGGGGGAGCGGGAGGTGCAACGGGAACGGGTTCTTCTCTCATCTCCACCGTTGCCTTCATGGGCCCCGGGAAGGGCTCGGGTGCGGGCGCGGGCATCGGTGCGGGCGCCGGGGAAGGCATCGGCATCGGTGCAGGCGCGGGCGCAGGCATCGGAGCTTCCGTTTGCGGCAGAGCGCCGTTGTAGAGCTTGCGGATGATGGAACGGTATTCCCGTTCTTCTTCGGGTTTGGAAACGTAGACATAATCCTCCGCGGTGGAGGGAGCCTCGTAATAGTAGCTGCCGGCGGCGGAGTCCTCATTTTGTCCGCTGTTTACGAGATTCAAATAATTTTGATGAATGATCTGTTGCTCGCGGTGACGGTAAAGCCGTTCATCCTCTTCCCGGATGCGCGCTTCCTGCTCGGCGAGTTCGCGCTCATGCATGGCAAGGAGCTCCGCTTCCTGATCGCGCAAACGCTGTTCGTAACGCGCGCGTTCTTCGGCGAAGGGTTCCATTTCGCGGATGCGGGCATTTTGTTCCTCCTTCTCACGGGAAAGCGCCATCGCATTTGCGCGGTCCTCCTCGGTGAGAAAGACAGTTTCTTCGGCGGTTGCGCCATGCTCTTCCGCGCGGAGCCGCGGTTGTTCCTCGGCCAGATGTTTTTGCCATTCCGCCGCTTCCGCTTGAAGGCGGCTCTGCTGTTCTTCGAGGAGACGTTGCGCTGCTTCGTTTTCTTCCTTCAAGCGCATTTGTTCTTCGAGGCGGCGCGCTTGCTCCTCTTCGGACGGCTGTTCCTCGGTGAGAGTCTCGGCTTCGGCGCCGATGCTGCTTGCGCCATAGATGGGGAAGTCACGCCCGAAAAGGACGTTCGTCGCCGCTTCGGCCTGCGCTTTGGCTGCTTCCTCTGCGGCTTTTGCCTCGGCTTCGGCCTGCGCTTTGGCTGCTTCCTCTGCGGCTTTTGCCTCGGCTTCGGCCTGCGCTTTGGCTGCTTCTTCCGCGGCCTTTGCCTCGGCTTCGGCCTGCGCTTTGGCTACTTCTTCCGCGGCCTTTGCCTCGGCTTCGGCCTGCGCTTTGGCCGCTTCTTCCGCGGCTTTTGCCTCGGCTTCGGCCTCTCGTTCTTCTTCTAAACGGCGCTCCTCTTCGGCAAGAGCGAACTCTCTTTCGAGAATTTCCTGTTCGCGCTTGGTGCCGGCCTCCTCGCGGGCACGCAAAACTTCTTCCCTTACGCGGAGAGACTCTTCGAATCTTGCACGCTCCGCCTCAAAGGCCGCGCGCTGAGCGGAGAGGTCCTCTTCGGGCTCGAACTCCGTCTCGTCGTAATCAAAATCGTCGCGGTCGGGGACGCGGGAGGTGGACTGTTTCAGGACCCGCATATCCACAGCGGCGGGCGCGGGTTGAGCAAAGTCGAACGTCTTGTCCGAAATGAGGCTGTCTATCACGGTGCGGGAATATTCCCACTCCGTCTGGTTGCGTTCGGCGATCGCCTTGCCGTCATCGGTGAGCGAGAAGTATTTCCTTCTGCCGCCGCTCACAGAGCCTCCCCAATAGGAAGTGATATAGCCGTCCTTTTCGAGACGTTTCAGCGCACTGTAAAGAGAGGGTTGTTTTAAGGTATACTGTCCGTGGCTCTTGCGCTCGATTTCGGCAATGATCTCATAGCCGTATTTATCTCCGTCATAGAGAGAACGGAGAATAATGGTGTTGATATGCCCTCGAATGAGGTCGGAACTGATTGCGGGTTGCTCCTTCTCCTCGTCCTTCTCCTTTTCCTCGTCGTCGGTTTCGTCGTCGGATTCTTCCTCGGATTCATCCTCGGGCTCGTCGTCGGATTCTTCCTCGGATTCGTCGTCGGTTTCATCCTCGGGCTCATCGTCGGATTCGTCCTCGGGCTCGTCGTCGGTTTCGTCCTCAAACTCATCCTCGAGCTCGTCCTCAGGCTCGTCGTCGGGTTCGTCCTCAAACTCATCGTCGGATTCGTCCTCGGGCTCGTCGTCGGTTTCGTCCTCAAACTCATCCTCGGGCTCATCGTCGGTTTCGTCCTCAAACTCATCCTCGGGCTCGTCCTCAGGCTCGTCGTCGGGTTCGTCCTCAAACTCATCTTCGGGCGCTTTCTCAAAGACTGTTTCTTCGGGCTCCGATTCGTCGGAAAGGAAAGGGGAGACAAGGGGCAGACCGTTGTCGGCGCCGACAAGATCCGCATTGTCTACGGTTTCTTCATCGTCACCGTCCGGATCAAATCGGAAAAAATCTTGCTCCATTTTGCTTCTCCTTGGTTGATTCTGACAATATTATACAACGCTTTTTCGAATCTGTCAACTGTGCAGAGTACTATGTCAGACAAAATTCTATAAAATTTTCCATATTTTGTGTATTTTGTCAGACATACTTTCATAAATATTGGGGAATGGGGCTTTTCAAGACAACATTCTTCATTGTGGGGACTTGCATCGGCGCGGGCTTTTTATCGGGAGCGGAGCTTGTCCGTTTTTTTCATGTCGGCAATGCGCTATGGGCGCTCTTGCTCTCCTTTTTTGTGTTCTTTGCGCTTACCGCGCTCTTTTTATGTATGGGGAAGAGACATGGCGGCTATGAGGGAACAATGGATGCGCTCTTTTCCCGCGGCGGAAAGTGGGTACGGGGGGTCGTCTCCGCAATTTCGTTTGTTCCCTGCGCGGGCATGCTTGCGGGGCTGGATGCGTTGCTCCCCGCATTCTCTCCGCTTCTCTCGCTTGCCGGGCTTGCGGTCGTCTTGCTTTTTCTGCGCCGTGGGACGAAGGGGATCTCGCTCCTCAACAGTCTCCTGGTGCCCGTCCTCGTCGCTTTTGTATTTGCGTTTGCGCGCGGGGGAACGCTCACGGCAGATCTTCCCGCAGGCGGCGGCATGGGCGTGCTGTATGCGGGCATGAACGTGCTGCTTGCGGTACCCGTTCTGCTGGACGTCGGTAAGGAAGCGCGTAGGCCGGTGCTCTCTGCGCTGCTGGCAAGCGCGCTGGTCTTTTTCTGTGCGTGTTTTGTGCTCGGCGCCGTCTTTCGGGAGGGGGAAAATGCCATCAACGCAGAACTTCCCTTTCTCTATGCCATGCGCGGAAACCGAGGCTTTTACGTCGCGTCTGCGCTTGCCATCCTCACCTCGCTGGGGTCTGCGCTCTATCCGCTGATGCAACTTTCGGGCAGTCTGCGCACACCGAAAAAAAGGAATGCCGCAAGGCTTGTCGTGCTGCTTGCGGCATTCGGGTTGTCGAGACTCGGCCTTGCGGAGATCGTCCGCATCCTCTATCCCGTTCTCGGGGGAGTCGGCCTTGCGTTTTCAGTTTTTTGTATTTTTTACGAGTATCTTTTCGAGAAGCACCACAAGGAAATACATTCCCGCGGCGAGCGCACAGAGAATGACGGTCGCAGTCATCACAAGGTCGAGCTTAAACACCTGTCCGCCGTACACAATGAGGTAGCCGAGCCCCGCGCGCGACACAATGTATTCGCCCATGATCGAGCCGATCCAGCTCATGCCCACAGCGACTTTCAACATGGAGATAAACGCCGCGCGCGATGAGGGGATGACGAGTTTGGTGAGAAGCTGCAACTTGTTCGCGCCCATGGAGCGCAGGAGGAGCAGCTTATTTTCATCCGTTTCGAGAAAGGCCGACAGCATGTGCATGATGACGACAATAATGCCGACGAGAATGGTCATAAACACGATCGCTTTACTCCCCGTGCCGCACCAGATGATGATGAGCGGCCCCATGGCGATCTTCGGCAGGGCGTTGAGCACCACGATGTAGGGTTCGAGGACGCGGTGCAACAGATCGCTCCACCAAAGGAGCAGTGCGATCCCATAACCGAGCGCGACGGCGGCGACAAAGCCGACGATCGTTTCGAGCAGGGTAACGCCGATATGATAGAAGAGGGTGCCCTCCGTATAGAGGGAGGCGATCGTCTCTGCAATGCGGGAGGGAGAACTCACAAAAAAGGGGTCTACCCATCCGAACCGGGTGCTCAGCTCCCAGAAAAGGAGAAAAAAGAGGAGGAGCCCCACGCGGAGAGTCCAGACGATTGCAAGTTTTCCTCTGCGTTTATTCAGCCAGAGGCGGTGTTCCTCGGAATAGGGTTTCGAAATGTTTTTCATGCGTTCAACTCCTTCCAGAGCAGTTCGAACCAGACGGAGAACTGTCTGTTTTCCCGCCGTTTGAGGGGATCGGTCTCTTCAAAATCGAGCGGGTGGGTGTGAGCGACGCGGGCAGGACGGCCGGTGAGGACGATCACGCGGTCGGCAAGCGAGATCGCCTCGGAAATATCGTGGGTGATGAGGAGGGCGGTCTTGTGCTCGCGGCGGATGATCCCCGCCACGTCCTGCGTCACGTTGAGCCGCGTCTGATAGTCGAGGGCGGAGAAGGGTTCGTCGAGGAGTAGAATATCCGGTTTGGAGGCAAGGGTCCGTATGAGCGCTGCGCGCTGCCGCATACCGCCCGAGAGCTCGGCGGGATAGCTGCCCAAAAATTCTTTCAAACCGTATTTTTCGGCGAGTTTTTTTGCTTCCTCCCGCGCCTCCGCGGTGAGTTTTTTTTGGATTTCGAGAGGGAGGAGAATATTTTTTTCGATGGTGCGCCACGGGAAGAGCTCGTCGCGTTGAAGCATATAGCCCACGCTGCCCTGCCGCGCGACGGTGCCCTCGGAGGGTTCGAGCAGCCCCGCAGCGAGGGACAAAAGGGTGCTTTTCCCGCAGCCGGAGGGCCCGATCATGGCAACAAATTCGCCCTCTTCCACTTCGAAACTCAGATTTTCGGTCGCAACCGTCTCCCCCCGTACGGTGTGATAGATGAGTTTGACGTTCTCGAATTTCAGAATTTTCTCTTTCATGGTGTTTTTCCTTTGAATGCCCGCTGCCCCCCTGCCGGGGAAGGTGCGGGCTATTTGTTCAGGCTCTCATAGACTTCTTTTGCCAAGGAATTGTCCACAAGTTTGGCAAAATTTCCGCGCGTGGGGAGTTCTCCCGCCGCTTCGATGATGTCCTGTAAGCGGTCGAAGCTCTTCTCGGTCATCTGCATATCCTTCTGCCACGAGTCGATGCGTTTGTAACTCGTTACGCTCGTCGTGATCGAGGCATAGGAGGTGTCGGGGAACTGCTTGTAGAGGTAGGTCGCCACCTCGTCGGCATCGGTTTTGGTTGCGAAATCGATCGCCTTCATGATCGCCCGCAGGAAGCCCTTGGCGATGTCTTGGTTATGATCGAGCCAGCTGCGCTTGGCGATGAAGGAAGTGTAGGGGACTTCGCCCGACGCGTCGCCCACGGCGGCCACGATGTAGCCCTTTCCCTCGGCCTGCACTTCGGAAGCGGTCGGCTCGAAGATGGTGCAGTACTCCGCGGTGCCTTCGAGGAACGCCGCCGTCATATTGTTGAAAGAGACGTCGCAGTTGAGGTTGATGTCCTCTTGCGTGAAGCCATTTTCTTTGAGCACATACTCAAAAGTCATGGCGGGCACACCGCCGCGGCGCCCAGCGAGGATCTCCTTGCCTTTGAGGTCCGTCCATTTGAAGTTGGGTTCCTCCTTGCGGGAGACGAGGAAGGAGCCGTCCCGTTTGGTGAGCTGTCCGAACACAGTGGGCAGATCGCCCGCGCCGCCGAGCTGCACATAGAGGGCCGCCTCGGGACCGCAGAAGCCGATGTCCGTGTCGCCCGAGAGCACCGCCGACATCACGTTGTCCGCGCCGCCGCCGTTGGTCAGCTCGATTTTGATGCCCTCTTCCTCGAAATAGCCGAGAGAGTCCGCGAGATACATGGGTGCGTAGAAAATGGAATGAGTCACCTCATTGATGCGCAAGGTCGTTATGCCGCCCTCGGATTTTCCGCAGGCGGAGAGAGGAAGCAGGGCAAAAAGCCCCGCCGCAAACAGCGTAAGTATTTTTTTCATAGAGTTTCTCCGAAAATTTTAGGATAATATATCCTATGTCGCGGCGGGAATAATTGACAATCGCGCGCAAAAGGAATATAATGAAAACAATCGCGCTCATAAAGGTGAAAAAAATGAAAGAAATGCAAACGACGTACAACCCGAAGGAATTTGAGGACAGAATCTATGCGGATTGGGTGGAGAGCGGCTGCTTTCATGCCGAGATCGATCCCAAAAAGGTGCCTTTTACGGTCATGATGCCGCCCCCCAACATCACGGGACAGCTCCATATGGGGCACGCGATGGATGAAACCATGCAGGATACCATCGCCCGTTTCAAGCGCATGCAGGGATATTCCGTCCTTTGGCTCCCCGGCACCGACCACGCGTCGCTTGCGACAGAGCATAAAATCGTGGAAAAACTCCGCGAGGAGGGCACGAGCAAGGAATCGTTGGGAAGAGAGGAATTTTTGCGCCGCGCATGGGCGTGGAAAGAGCAGTACGGCGGCAAGATCATCGGCCAGCTGAAAAAGCTCGGTTCCTCCTGCGATTGGGACAGGCTCGCTTTTACGCTGGACGAGCGGTGCTCCAAGGCGGTGCGCGAGGCCTTCTGCCGCCTCTATGAAAATGGGCTCATCTACCGTGGCAGCCGCATTATCAACTGGTGTCCCGATTGCAGAACCGCGCTCTCCGATGAGGAAGTCGCCTACTCCGAGGACAAGGGGAGTTTTTGGTATTTCAACTATCCCGTCAAGGGCAGCGAAGAGTTCATCACGATCGCGACCACCCGTCCCGAGACGATGCTCGGCGATACGGCGGTCGCCGTCAATCCGAACGACGGGCGGTACGCCCGTTTTGTGGGGAAAACCCTTCTTCTGCCCCTCGTCGGCCGGGAGATCCCCGTCGTCGCGGATGACTATGTGGACATGGAGTTCGGTACGGGTGCGGTGAAGATCACCCCCGCGCACGACCCCAACGACTTCGAAGTGGGGCTTCGGCACAACCTGCCCATGATCAAGGTCTTAAACGACGACGGCACAGTCAACGAGCAGGGCGGTAAATTCAAGGGGTTAGACCGTTACGAAGCGAGAAAGCGCATTGTCGAGGAGATGAAGCAGCTCGGACTTCTCGTCAAGATCGAGCCGCACACCCACAATGTGGGGCATTGCCACCGTTGCAACGCGACCTTGGAGCCGATCGTCTCCAAACAGTGGTTCGTCAGCATGAAACCGCTTGCCAAGCCTGCGATCGACGCGGTCGTCAAGAACAAGACCAAATTCACGCCCGACCGTTTTGCCAAAATTTACTTTAATTGGCTGGAAAATATCCGCGATTGGTGCATTTCCCGCCAACTTTGGTGGGGGCACCGCATTCCCGTCTGGTACTGCGAGTGCGGCGAGACCATCTGTTCCCGTACGGATCCGACCGTCTGCCCCAAGTGCGGCGGTACCCATTTGACGCAGGAAGAGGACTGCCTCGACACCTGGTTTTCTTCTGCGCTTTGGCCCTTTTCCACGCTCGGCTGGCCCGAAGAGACCCCCGATTTCAACTATTTCTATCCGACAGACGTCCTCGTCACAGGATACGACATCATTCCGTTTTGGGTCATGCGCATGATGTTCTCGGGGATCGAGCACACGGGCAAGGTCCCGTTCCGCGACGTCCTCATCCACGGCCTTGTGCGCGACGAGCTGGGCCGCAAGATGAGTAAATCGCTCGGGAATGGCATTGATCCTCTTGAAGTCATCGAAAAATACGGTGCGGATTCTCTCCGTTTGTCCCTTCTCACAGGCATCGCTCCCGGAAACGATACCCGCTTTACGGAGACGAAAGTGGAGTGGGCGCGCAACTTTATCAACAAAGTTTGGAACGCTTCCCGCTTCGTGCTCATGAATGCGAAAGGCGAAAAGATCCCCAAGCTCGAAGAAATCAAATTGCAGCCCGCCGACCGCTGGATCATCTCGCGGTTGATGTCCACGGTGCGCGAGGTGACGGTCGCCATGCAGAAGTACGACCTCGGCATTGCGGCGGACAAGCTCACCGACTTTGTTTGGGAGGACTTCTGCGATTGGTACATCGAACTTTCGAAGCCTGCCCTCTACGGCGAGGACAGGGAAAAGAAGCGCGCCCAGCTCGGCGTGCTGATGTATGTGCTCACGAGCACGCTCAAACTGCTGCACCCGTTCATTCCCTTCGTTACTGAGGAGATTTACGGCTATTTGCCCGGCGTGAAGGGGAGAATCGTTACGGCGGAATATCCCCGCTATAATACAAAGTATTCCTACAAGAAGGAAGCGAAGGCGTTTGAGGGGGTCATCGACCTCATCAAGACGGTGCGCGCCATGAAGGTGGCGGTGAACTGTCCGCCCGCCAAAAAGGTACGTCTGTTCCTTGTAACGGAGCAAAAACGGCTTGTGACGGTCAACAAGAACGCCATTTTGCGGCTCGCGGGCGCGAGCGAGATCGACTTTGTGCCGGACGGCGCGGATGCGGGCGAGAAGACAGTTTCGCAGGTCTGTGAGATCGGGCATCTGTTCGTTCCGCTCGGGGAGCTTGTCGATCTCGAAGAGGAGCGCGCGCGGCTCCAAAAGGAACTCGAACGGGTGGAAGGGGAGATCGCCCGCGCAGGCGGGAAGCTCGCCAACAACAACTTTGTCGCAAAGGCGCCCAAGAAGGTGGTGGACGACGAGCGCGCCAAGCTCGAAAAGTTCATCGACATGAAAAAGAAGATCGAAAAGCAGCTCTCCGACCTTTAAGCGTAGCATTCACTTGCCCTCCCCCGCGCGTTCCGCGCGGGGGAGGGGTAGGGGAGGGGGCCCCTTATTATGACCTGCCCCCTTTTAAGGGGCGGGTGGTGAGCGAAGCGAGACAGGTGGGGGTATTTCTTCTCTTTCCTCCCCCGCGCCTTCCGCGCTGGGAGATATAAGCGTAGCGTTCTCTCCCTCTCCCGCGCATTCCGCGCGGGGGAGGGGTAGGGGAGGGGGCACCTTATTTCTCGGCGCCCCTTATAGGGGAGCTTACAGAAACCCTTTCCCCCTCACTTCGTTCGGGTACTTTCCCTTTCAGGGACAGCGAGACCGAGATTTCTCCACGCGTTTCGCTTCGGTACTTCGCCTACGGCTCGTGTGCCCTCCCCCGCGCGTTCCGCGCGGGGGAGGGGTAGGGGAGGGGGCACCTTATTACGACCTGCCCCCTTTTAGGGGGCGGGTGGTGAGCGAAGCGAGACAGGTGGGGGTATTTCTTCTCTTTCCTCCCCCGCGCGTTCCGCGCTGGGAGGGATATAAGCGTAGCACTCTCTTGCCCTCCCCCGCGCATTCGCGCGGGGGAGGGGTAGGGGCGGGGGCACCTTATTCCTCCCTATATATAATGTCATATCCCGCCTTTCTCGGCGGGACTTTTTTTGCATTTCAGCTAATTTTTCCCAAACGATTGACAAAATCGGCAAACAATGGTATGATGAAGCCGAGAAAGGAGCGAAACTGTTTTCATGAAAGATTTTATCGTCAACGATGAAGAATCGCTCAAACGGGCGATCGCGCGGGTGCGTGCCGCGCAGGAAAAATATTCCGTCTACACGCAGGAGCAAGTCGATAAGATTTTCTATGCGGCGGCAGTCGCGGCAAATCGGGCGCGCATTCCGCTCGCCAAACTTGCGGTAGAAGAGACGGGCATGGGCGTCGTGGAGGACAAGGTCATCAAAAACCATTACGCCTCCGAATATATCTACAACGCCTATAAAGACGAAAAGACATGCGGCGTCATCGAGCGGGACGAACATGCGGGATACACCCGCATTGCAGAGCCGATCGGTCTGATCGCGGCAGTCATTCCCACCACAAACCCCACTTCAACGGCCATTTTCAAGTGTCTTTTGTGCTTAAAGACCCGCAACGGCCTCATCATTTCTCCCCACCCGCGTGCCAAAAAGAGCACCATCGAGGCCGCGAAGATCGTCCTTGAAGCGGCGGTAAAGGCGGGCGCTCCCGAGGACATCATCGGCTGGATCGACTTTCCCACCGTGCCGCTTTCGGGCATGATCATGCGCGAATCGGACCTGATCCTCGCAACGGGAGGACCGGGCATGGTGCAGGCGGCTTACTCGTCGGGAAAGCCCGCGCTCGGCGTGGGCGCAGGCAATACGCCCGCCGTCATCGACGAAACGGCCGACATCAAGCTTGCCGCTTCCTCGGTTTTGCACAGCAAGACGTTTGACAACGGCATGATCTGCGCGTCCGAACAGTCCGTCATCGTCCATAAAAACATCTATGAAGCGTTCAAGGCGGAGATGAAGTACCGCGGCGCCTATTTCCTCTCACCCGAAGAGACGGAGAAGGTGCGCAAGACTATCATCATCAACGGCGCACTGAACTCCCGCATCGTCGGGCAGACGGCCTGCACGATCGCAAATCTCTCGGGTTTCGAAGCGCCGGAGGGGACGCGCGTGCTCGTCGGCGAAGTGGAATCGGTCGATCTGTCGGAGGAATTTGCCCACGAGAAACTTTCGCCCGTACTTGCGATGTACCGCGCCGAGGATTTTGAGGATGCTGTGGGCAAGGCGGACCGCCTCATCCGCGACGGAGGCCTCGGACATACCTCTTCGATCTATCTCAATCTCGAAACGGAGCAAAAAAAGCTCGAATATTTCCGCGAACGCATGCGCACTTGCCGCATCGTCGTGAACACGCCTTCGTCGCAGGGGGGCATCGGCGACCTCTACAACTTCCGCTTCCCGCCGTCGATGACGCTCGGCTGCGGCAGCTGGGGCGGGAACTCGGTGTCGGAGAACGTCGGGGTCAAGCACCTCATCAACATCAAGACGGTAGCGGAAAGGAGAGAAAACATGCTTTGGTTCAGAGCGCCCGAAAAAGTCTATTTCAAGCGCGGTTGCCTTCCTCTTGCCTTGAAGGAGCTTGGCGCGGAGTATCATAAGAAAAAAGCCTTCCTCGTCACGGATACCTTCCTTTACGAGAGCGGCTTTACAAAACAAATCGAAAAAATTTTGAGCGAACAGGGCATTTCCTTTGCCACCTACTTCCGCGTGACGCCCGATCCCACGCTTGCCTGCGCAAAAGAGGGGTTGGAGCAGATGAAGGCATTCGCGCCCGACGTCATCATAGCGGTGGGCGGCGGCTCTCCCATGGACGCGGCCAAGATCATGTGGGTGATGTACGAGCATCCCGAAGTCTCCTTCGAGGACATGGCTATGCGCTTCATGGACATCCGGAAGCGGGTCTATTCTTTCCCGAAAATGGGCGAAAAGGCGCTGTTCGTCGCCATTCCGACCACGGCGGGAACGGGCAGCGAAGTCACGCCCTTTGCCGTCATCACCGACGAAAAAACGGGCACGAAGTACCCGCTCGCCGATTATGCGCTCATGCCGAACATGGCGATCGTGGATGCCGATCTCATGATGAATATTCCCAAAGGGCTGACTTCTTGCTCGGGGATCGACGCGGTGAGCCACGCGCTCGAAGCGATCGCTTCCGTCATGGCGACCGATTTCACCAACGGCATTGCGAAAGAGGCGCTCAAAATTTTGTTTGAATATTTGCCCCGCGCCTACGAAAAGGGAGCGCATGACGCGATCGCGCGCGAAAAAGTTGCAAATGCTGCGACCATGGCGGGTATGGCGTTTGCGAACGCTTTCCTCGGGGTGTGCCATTCCATGGCGCACAAGCTCGGTTCCTATTTCCACATTGCCCACGGCATGGCAAACAGTCTCATGCTCGAACAGGTGATCCGTTTCAACAGCAGCGAAGCGCCCGTCAAGATGGGCACTTTCCCGCAGTATGCTTATCCGCAGTGCCGCGCAAGATATGCCGAGGTCGCGCGCTATCTCGGCTGCAAAGGGGAGACGGACGAGGAACTTGTGGAGGAGCTCATCCGGAAACTGCTCGAATTGGAGGACGCGATCGGGCAGCCCAAGACGATCAAAGAGGCCTTGGAAGGAAAATTTACCGAGGAGCAATTCCTCGAAAAGTTGGATGAAATGACGGAGGCGGCGTTCGACGATCAGTGCACGGGCGCGAATCCCCGCTATCCGCTCATGAGCGAAATCAAGGAGATGTATCTCAACGCTTATTACGGAGCAACGCGGAAATGACCGTAAGGTTGGTTGAATGCGGAATTTCGGCTTCCCTATATAGCTCTTTGCCTCAGTGCCAATCCGCAAAGAGCGGGGGAGAGCGGCATAGCCTCATTGCTATGCCGCTTTTTCGTATCCAAAACGCCTTTTATCTAGCCGAATTGGCGCATTAACATAGTAATATGTCAGACATAATACTATGTTAAACTGTTAAAATCAAAAAGAAAGGCGCCCCGAATGGGCGCCTTTTCCATCTTTTGGAATCTTAAAGAGCAGAAACGACAACTTTGATTTTCGCCGTAACACCCTCGATAAATTTCACTTCCGCCTCGTATTCTCCGACATTTTTGAGCGGCTCCTTGGTAACGATACGTTTTTTGTCCACTTCGTAGCCGAGCTCGGAGAGTGCGGAGGCGATCTTCTCCGTGGTGACGGAGCCGAATACCTTTCCGTTTTCGCCCGCGCGGATCGAGACGGGCACGATCACCCCGTTGAGTTTTGCCGCGAGCTCCTTTTGGGCTTTTATATTTTCAGCCTTATGAAATTCGTCGGCCTTTTTTTTCTGTTGAATTTCGTTGATGCCCGTTGCCGTGGCAATTTCCGCAAGCCCTTTTTTGAGCAAAAAGTTTTTTGCATATCCGTCCGAAACTTCGAGGATCTCACCTTTTTTTCCGCTGCCTTTTACGTCCGCTTTGAGGATGACTTTCATCGTGATTTTCTCCTTTTGGAATATTGTAACAAATGGAGCGGTGGTTTGTCAACCTTTTCCGATAAAATTTGCAAAAGCGCGCATAATAGAATGTAAAGGAGGGCGATATGGAACAGATCAACAGAGGCGTTTCCTGCGGCGTTACAGAGTGCCGCTTCAACCAGGACGGCATGCACTGCGAGCTGGACAGGATCCATGTGGGCAACACCTGCGACTGCGAGCACTGCACGTGCTGTGACAGCTTCCAGAAACGCAGATAACGCAGCGTATAAAAAAGCGCGTGCTGCGCAAGATGTCTGTTGGCGGGAAACCGCTTTCAGATAGAGTTTGTGGATGACGATGCGTCATGCACAAGCGCATAGGGGACGTTTCGGCGTCCCCTTAAATTTTGCATTTTTCCTCCCATTTTCTCATAAAGTATCCCTGTGAAAGCGTGGAAAATCATCAAAATGTCGCTGCCGTTTTTGCTTGCTGCGGCGCTTGTGTTCGCCTGTGTTTTTTATCCCGCGGAGGGCAAGGCAGAGGCGGTCCAACGTATCGTCAGGATCTGGAATGTAGACACCTTCGAAGGGGGAAAGGGTTCGCGCACTGCCTTCTTGAAATCGGTCGCACGGCGGGTGGAGGAAAAGACGGAGGGGTTGTATTTCCTCGTGACTTCACTCACCGCCGAGGGAGCGCGGCAGGCTTTTCTCGAAGGGGACTGTCCCGATCTGCTCTCCTTCGGCATCGGTCTGTCCGAATTTTCGGAGCAAGCCCTGCCTCTTCCTTACGCCTTCGAAGGGGGTGAATTGGGCGGGGCTTCTCTTGCATACCCCTGGTGCGCAGGGAGCTACTATCTCTTTTCTTTGGAGGAATTTGGCGGCGAAATAGCGGAGGGCGAGACGGCGATCTCCTGCGGGGGGAGCAATCTGCCGCAGGTCGCCGCCGCATTGCAGGGGATCAAGGGCGAGGAATTGACGTCCCTTGCCGCCTATACGTCCTTTTTGAACGGAAAATACCGTTATCTTCTCGGTACGCAGCGGGACATTTGCCGCTTCGAGGCGCGGGGCGCAACGGTCTATCGGAAGCCTCTTCCCGCCTATTCCGATCTTTATCAGTATATTTCTCTTTTGTCCGACGAAAAACGGGGGGACTGCCTCTCTTTTTTGAAAGAGCTTCTTTCTCCCCGCACGCAGGAAGACTTGTCCTCGCTCGGCATGTTTTCGCTCTCGGAAGTCCGCGCAGAGCGCACGTTGAGCGCATTTGTTTCGGAGGAGGGAAGAGCCGAACTGTGCGCGATGGCGCGCGGCGGAAAAAATCTCGAAAAATATTTGAAAAGTATTTGAATTAGCCGTCAAAGTATGCTAAAATAAAGGAGATTAAAATGGAGTACTTTACGGACCTTTGCGCGCGGTTTCCAAAAATTGCCTGGGAGAGGGGGTTTTCTTTCGCCAAGCACACGACGATCGGTTGCGGCGGCGTCGCCGCTTTGGCCGCCTCGCCTGCGGATGAGGAAAGCGCCGCTAAGTTGCTCGGCACGCTCTGCGAGGAGCGGATCCCCCACTGTTTTTTGGGTGCGGGCGCGAATGTTCTCCCCGCAGACGGCCTTTACGAAGGCGTTGTCGTGCGCTTTGACCGCTTGAAAATGCTCTGTGCGGACGGCGAAACGCTCTTTGCGGGGGCCGGGGTCACGGGCGGAGCGCTTCTCCGCTTTGCGGAAAGAGAGCGGATCGGCGGGTTCGAGCCGTTGACCGGCATCCCCATGACGGTCGGAGGCGGCATCGTGATGAACGCGGGGATTTCCGAAGGACATTTTTCCGATGTCACTGCCGAGGTAATTGGCATAGAAAAGGGGAAGATCAGGAAATTTTCACTGAAAGACTGCGCCTTTTCCGAAAAAACGAGCATTTTTCAGAGCGGAATTGCCGTGACCGGCGCATACTTAAAGGGGAAGAGCGCAACGCCCTCTGCCATCGCTGCGCGGCGGGAGTTTTTCAGGGCAAGACGGGCGCACCTTCCGAAGGGGAGGAGCATGGGCTGCGTGTTTGTCAATCCCGCAGGGGACACGGCGGGGCGGCTCATCGAACACTGCGGATTAAAGGGCATACGCGTGGGCGGCGCAGTCGTTTCGCACGAACACGCAAATTTTATTCTCAATGAGGGCGGCTCTTCCGCAGATGTTTCCGCGCTCATTGCTTTGGTCAAAGAGGAAGTTTTGCGGCAAACGGGAGTTTTGCTCCGCGAGGAGATTCGCCGCCTGCCATAGTTTACATAGTTATCAAATGGGAAAGAAAGCAAATCGATGAAACTGACAGCGGATCTACACGCACATACCAATTATTCGGACGCGCATTGTTCTGTCGATGCGCAGGCAGCACGGGCAAAGGAGATCGGCCTGAATACGTTCGCGCTCACAGAGCATGGTTATACCCATATCATATTCGGTCTCAAACGCAAAGAAAAGGAGAAGTATACCCAAGAGGTCCGAGAGGCGGAGAGGAGGTACGGCGTAAAGATCCTTGTCGGTATCGAGGAGAATATCCTCGGCCGCGAAGGAACGGGAGGGCTCACGGAGCACGACCTTGCCGGGTTCGATCTCTATCTTGCGGGCTTCCACGTCATGAGTACGCATGAATCGTGGCGGGATTGGTGGAACGGCTGGCGGGGCTACCTCGGCTATAATTTGGGTCTTTCCATCAAAGGACAGCTCGTCAAAGACCAGACGAAAGCGTATATCAACACGGTCAAAAAGAATCCTGTGGACATGCTTACCCATATCAATTTCCAATGCTTTGCGGATGCGCTCGAAGTGGCGAAGTGCTGTGCCGACTACGGGACCTATGTGGAGATCAGCGGAAAAAAGACCCATTTTACCGACGAGGAACTGAGCGACATCGTGAGTAAAACAAGCGCGCGGTTTTTGGTAAATTCGGACGCGCATTCTCCCGAGCGGCTGGGGGACGTCGCGCTTGCGGCGGAGCAGATCGGGCGGGTCGGCGTTCCGCTCGATCGCATTGACAACATCGACGGCCGTATGCCCGTACTTCGGCTCGCGGAATATAAGAGAAGAAAGCTATGAATTTCACCCAAGAGATCAAAAAAGAGCTCATCAAGCGCTCTCCCAAGACGCGGAAAGAGGGGATCGCCCTTTTGCGCGGCATTCTGGACGCAGGCGGGCGCCGGGACGGGGGAGGATACACCCTTTCTATCGAGAGCGAGAGCACGGCGGAGTATCTGTTCTCTCTTGCGGAGACGATGGGAGTTCCGATGACGCTGACGGAGGCCTCCCGCGACCCCAAACAGGGCCGGGACAAGCTCACGTTTGCGCTTGCGGGCGCGTGGGAGCTTTCGGATGAACTCTCGGAGGGAGAGGAAAAGTCTTATCTCAAAGGCGCTTTTTTGGGCGGCGGGAGCTGCACGCTCCCCCGTGCGGGCAAAAAAACGGGCTATCATCTGGAATTTGAGCTCTCTGCGGAGACGACGGAGCGTTTTCGAGAAATTTTGGAGGAGCAGCAATTCGTATCGGGGGTGACCGAACGGGGCGACCGCACGGTGGTTTACATCAAGAGCCGCGAGGCGATCTCCGACTTTCTCTCGGTCGTGGGTGCGGAGAATGCGCTGGCACGGCTGAACGAAGTTTCGGCGCAGCGTGAGGAAAACAATCAAGAGAACAGAGCGCTTAACTGTTCTTCTGGCAATGCGGATAGGGCGGCGATCGCGAGCGTCGAGCAAGTGCGCGCTTTTTCGGCGTTGAAGCGGACGGGCAGGTTGGGCGAACTTCCCGCTGCACTGCGGGAAGCGGCCGAGGCGCGGCTCTCCCATCCCGAGCTGTCGCTGAGCGAGCTTGCGGAACTGCTGGGTTTGAGCAAATCCTGCCTCAATCACCGTCTTAGGAAACTCATGGAACTTTCCAAAAAAGGTTGATCGGCAATTACGACAAAATAAAAAAACTGCAATCAAGCGAAGAGAAGATTTTTACGGGGTGCTTATTCCAAATATGCCGAGCTGAAAGACTGAATTTGTTCTATTTTTACGCCGAGCGGCGTAGGCGGAATTGATTTCCGCCGTGAAGCGCCGCACGACAAAATTTATCACGACGTTTCTTTTCATTACGATTGCCGCCGGCAAGGAAAAGAAACGTGTGAGGGAAAATCTGCCGAAACGGGCTTAGCCCGTTACGACAAAATAAAAAAACTGCAATCAAGCGAAGAGAAGATTCTTACGGGGTGCTTGTCCCAAATTACGCCGAGCGGCAAGACTGAATTTGTTCTATTTTTACGCCGAGCGGCGTAGGCGGAATTGATTTCCGCCGTCAAGCGCCGCACGACAAAATTTATCACGACGTTTCTTTTCATTACGATTGCCGCTTCACGTTTGGAGCGTAGCCCGTGTAGCGACAAACGCATTCCCGCCATCGGCGGGACAAGCGGCAAGGAAAAGAAACGTGTGAGGAGTGTTCATGGTCGATTTTGTTCATTTACATCTGCATACCGAGTACAGTCTCTTGGACGGCGCCGTCAAGGTGGACGAGCTTGT
>CANRPN010000027.1 GCA_947632505.1 uncultured Clostridia bacterium
ACGACGACAAGACAGATGACGATGATCGCCCATGCGTCGAGCGTTTCCGCTTTCACGCGCGACCACAGTTCATTGATACGTTCGCTCGCGTCCTTGCGGTAGTAATCCATCACGGCGCACCGTGAGATCACTTCTTCGGGCGGGAACTGCGCAAAGAGCTGGCGGCAGGTGCGCTGTTCCTCATCGGCGTAAATGCCCACGGTTCCCGCCTCTTTCCCGAAGAAGTAGGAGAGATCGTAGAAATCTTCCTCCGAACCTTCCTCCGTGCCGTAGAGCCAATCCGCATAGTCGAGCATTTCTTCGTTTTCGCCCGATATCACGGAAGTATAGCCGATATAGTAGCTGTTGCGTTTGGCGCTCTCGGGCATGGACATGTAGTTGACGAAAGCCTGAGCCGCTTTTTTTGTGCCGCGTTCGACAACGTCTTTCATCATTACCCAGCCGTCGAACCAAAGATTGGTGCCCGCTGCCGGAACATAGTAATTGAGCAAAAGCTCCGTGCCGGGGATCGTATTTCCCTTGTCGTCCATTTCCCCGAGCTCCGCCTCGTCGAGGGCATAAACGGCGTCGCCGCTCCAAGCATAGTTGAGCCAGATCGTGCCGTTCACCATGTCCGCCTTGCCCGTATCGGTCTCGAAGCTGTAAATATTTTCCTTGATGTCCATGAGGGTCGGTTCGACCCGTGCGATCGTCTCATCGTCCGTCGAATTGAAGATCTCGGTGATCGCCTTGGTGTATTCCTCCTGCTGCAATGCGCCCGAAAGGAATTTCCCGTGTAGGTCGGAAAGACCGTTTTCGCCCCCCTCGAAGGCAACGCCGAGCGCGGCAAAATAGGTGTCGCGCACGTTGTCCTTTGCCGTGATCTTGCCCTTATAGGCGGGGGCGGTGAAGGTCTGCCAGCCGAGACGGTCGAGGTCCTCCGTTTTTACGAACCCGGGATTATACACAAAGCCCGTCGTGCCCCACATATAGCCTGCGGCATACTCGCTCCAACGGGGCTCGCCCTCGGGGGTATCCAGCCCCGCGTTCGTCTCGAATTGCCTTTGGATGTAGGGCGAGACGTTGCGGATATAGTAGTTTGTCTCGATCGAGGGGTCAAAGAAGCTCTCGTCGTACTTTTCGAGATAGGGGGTACCATCCTCCTTGGTCTCGTTTGCGAGCTTCATGATCATATAATCGGAGGGGCAGAGGAGGTCGTACACGTTGCCGAGTTTCAGCTCGTTGTACATGTCCTCATTGGTGCCGAAAGTGGAGTAGGAAACCTTGACTTTTTCGCCGTAAGTTTGCTCATACCATGCCTCAAAGTCCTCGATGATGGGGGGAGCGTCGTCCTCGTCGGGCGTTTCGCCCTCCTCAGCCAGCATGTCGTAAACATAGGAGGCCTTGCCGCCCTCATCGATGTACTCTTCCCAATTATAAACTTTGAGCACGGTGACTTCCTCGCCGCCGCAGCCCGAGAGCATTCCGAGCGTGGGCAGAAGAAGGGCAGAGGCAAGCAATATACTCATCATTCTCTTTCCGTTCACTTGTTCTCCTCCTTCTTTCTTCTTCCTGCCAGATTGGAGCATACCACAAACAGCACGATGATGACAAAGATAATAGTCGTCAGCGCCCAGAAGGATGAGAGCGTTACCGCCGTGTGCGCGTTGCCCTTGGTCGTGGCATTGTAAACATAAGTGGAGATCGTCTCGAAGCCCGTGGGACGGGTGTACATCGTGACAATGTAATCGTCGAGGGAGAGCGTGATCGCGAGCATGAAGCCGGAGATCACCCCGGGGATGATCTGCGGAAGCACCACCGTCATGAGCGCCTTGAAGGGGCTCGCGCCGAGGTCGAGCGCGGCTTCGTAGAGGGAACCGTCCATCTGTTTCAATTTGGGGACTACGGAGAGCACTACAAAGGGGGTGCAGATCACCATGTGTCCGATAATGAGGGTAAACCACGAGCGTTCGATGCTCACGGCAACAAAGGTGACGGTGAGCGCAAGCGCGGTGACGATCTCCGCGTTGATGACGGGGATCTGGTTGAGTACCTGCATTGTGCCTTTCACACGCTTCTTGCAGTAATACATGCCGAGCGCGCCCGCCGTGCCGAGCAGGGTGGAGAGGAGCGCCGCCACGACCGCGAGAAGCAGAGTGTTTCCGATCATACCGAGCACGTTGGAGTCGGTAAACAGCGTGATGTAGTGATCGAAAGAAAAGCCCCTGAACTGCCCGATCATATTGGTTTTGTCAAAGCTATACACGGCAAGTAAAAGGATGGGCGCGTACAGGAGGAGCAAAACAAGTCCCACAAAACCCGCTTTAAGGCACTTTCCCACGAGATGTTTTCTCATAAGTTGGTCCCCCTTACATTCTCATCCGCCTTAAAGCCGCCCGTGAGCCAAGTGGAGAGGAATACCACTATGAGAAGAATGAGCGCGATCATGGAGCCCATATGCCAATCGTTTCCGAAATAGGTATAGATGAATTTACCGATGATCGTCACTTTGGCGTTGCCAAGCATGTCGGATACCACATAGTTTGTCATGGAAGGCAGAAAAACCATCGTTACTCCGCTCATGATCCCGGGCATGGAGAGCGGCAGGGTGACGCGGGTAAAGGTCGTAAAGGCGCCTCCGCCGAGGTCGGCGCTCGCCTCATAGAGACTGTTGTCGATCTTCATCATCGTCGTGTAGAGCGGCAAAATCATAAAGGGGAGGAAGTCATACACCATGCCGAAGATCGTCTTGAAATAATTCGCGCTCGCCAGCCAATCCATCCCCTGCGGCTGCGAAAGAAGATCAAACAGTTCGCGCAGAGCGTTTACACGGAGCACGAAGTTGATCCACATGGGGAGCACAAAGAGCATCAAAACCACATATTTTTTCTTGATATGGCTTCGCGCAAGGATGTAGGCCACGGGATAGGCGATGAGAAGCGCCACCACCGTTGTCACGAGCGCGATCACAAGGGAATAGACGATCGTCGAGAGCTTGGTGGGGTCGGAGAAGAACTTGATGAAGTTCTCGAAAGAGAAGTGCATTGCATCGTCGGTGAAGGCATAGAATAAAATGACGAGCATCGGCACGACGACAAAAAAGAGGAGAAAGACGGCATAGGGGATACAGAGCGTCTTTCGGGAAAAGCGCGGAAGTTTCACTTCTTCACCTCCTTGTTTTTGAGGGTGAGCTTGATCTTGTCTTTGGGAATGATCACCGAAACATAGTCGTTCTCGTTCCAAAGGTCTCCCGTCGAGAATACAAAGTCCTCCTCGCTCTCATCCGTACGGACGATCAGACGGTAATGGTCGCCCTTATATATAATGGAAATAATGTGGCCCGTCGTGCCGCCGGCCTCGGCGTCGTCGCTGATGGAAATGTCGTTGAGCCCGACTTCCACATTGACTTCTTCGCCCGTAAGGTCGAGCTTTTCCCCAGAGGGCAATACGAGATAATCCTCTTCGTCTACGTAGCTGCCGGGATAGAGCTGTGTAACGTCGCATTCAAACTCGCCGTCGGCAAATTCCACGGTGTTGCGCTTCGTGATCACGCCGTCGAATACATTGGTGGTGTACTTGGGTTTCATGAGGTGGATCCCATCGGGCGGAATGTTCAGTCCGATCTTTTCTCCCTCTTTGCGGCTCTCCGTGCTCTGGACAACAAGTTCGTATTTGCCGACCTGCACGGTGATCTCGTAGTGAATGCCCTTAAATACCACGGAGAGCACTTTGCCGGTGAGTTTTCCCTCCTCGGGAGTGCACATACGAATATCTTCGGGCCGTACGACAACGTCGACGAGCTCATTTTTTTCAAACTCGTCAAGACAGTCGAAAGTTTTTCCGCAGAATTTGACCTTCTTGTCGCCCGTCACGGTGCCGCTCATAATGTTGCTCTCGCCGATGAAGTCTGCAACGAAGGTATTGGCCGGCTCGTCATAGATGCCCTTGGGGGTGCCGATCTGCTGGACGACACCGTCCGCCATAACGACAATGGTGTCGGACATCGTGAGCGCCTCCTCCTGGTCGTGGGTGACATAGATGAAGGTGATCCCCAGCCGTTTGTGCATCTCTTTGAGTTCGATCTGCATCTCCTTGCGCATTTTGAGGTCGAGCGCGCCGAGAGGCTCGTCCAACAGCAGGATCTCCGGCTCGTTCACAATGGCGCGGGCAATGGCCACGCGTTGCTGCTGTCCGCCCGAGAGGGTGGAGATGGAACGTTTCTCAAAGCCTTCGAGGTCGACGATTTCAAGGGCCTTTTTCACCTTTTCGGCGATCTCCTTTTTGGAGAGCTTTTCCCTTTTGGTGTAGCGTTCGCCCTTGTCGTTTTCATAGGTATTGGAGATTTTTTTGCAGCGCAGACCGTAGGCAATGTTTTCAAAAACATTGAAATGGGGAAAGAGGGCATAGCGCTGAAACACGGTGTTTACGGGCCGTTTATTGGGCGGGAGCAGAGAAATGTCTTGCCCGTTGAGCAAAATTTTTCCACTCGTGGGCAGATCGAAGCCCGCGATCATGCGGAGCGTCGTCGTCTTGCCGCAGCCGGACGGCCCGAGGAAGGTGATAAATTCGCCCTTGTTGACGTAAAAACTCACGTCCTCAATGACGACGTTATCCCCGTATGCCTTGGTGACATGTTGCAGTTCGATGATGTGTTCTGACATTGCTTTCTCCTTTTGTTCACGAAAATCTTCCGTTCGCTTCGCTCCACTCGAAAAGACAATTAAAAGCGGTTTGGCCGAAATGGCAGTATAATGTCATGTCGCCCCACGCACCTTTCTAATTGTCATGTCGACCGAAGTGGAGACATCTCTACCTGAGTGTTAAAATAATGTTGAGATTTCCCGATTTCGCTTCGCTCCACTCGAAATGACATATTTATGCCTCCGACGCTCTTCAAAAAATCAAAAGTTCGGCGGGGTGGAGACCCACAAAAATTTCGCCTTTCCCTTTCCTTTATTTATAATATAGTGTTCCTTATCGGCGGTAAAATAAAAACTTTCGCCCTTCTTTGCCGTATGTTGCTTTCCGCCGGAGACCAACGCGATCCGTCCTTCGAGCACATATCCGAATTCTTCCCCCTCATGCGGGAAATCAACGCTCGTGGAGGCGCCCGCTTCCAGCTCGACACGTACAGGTTCCATCCTGTTTTTTTGCGCGTTGGGGATCAGCCAGCGGAACAGCATTCCTTCGGATTGCTTTTCGATATATTCCTCTTCACTGAATACGATTTTTTGTTCCGCGTCCTCGTGAAAGAAGTCCGAAAGGTTGCTCCCGAGCGCGTTCAAAAGGTCGATCAAGGTCGCGATAGAGGGACTTGTCAATTCGTTTTCAAGCTGGGAGATGTATCCTTTTGTCAGTTCGCATCGGTCCGCAAGTTCCTCCTGCGTAAGCCCTTTGCGCTGGCGCATATCGCGCAGCTTTGCTCCGAGTTCCATAGACGCTCCTTTTTGCCGCGGGTTTAGTAAAATTAAACATTTCGGCATTTTTTACGGAACTCTCGCAATAATAAACCAAAAGTTTAATAAAAATAAACCCAAAGGCACGGGAAACAGTATATTATAAAGGTAAAGAAAAGTCAAACGTTTTGCGGAACTTCACTGAAAGTGTAATATTGTTGCTTTTTCGGACGATAGTGCGGGAAAAAACGAAAAAAAATGACGGAAAAGTATGAAAAAATGACAAAAAAAAGGGGAAAAGAAAAAATAAAAGCGCTCCACGGTCTTGCGGAGCGCTTTCCGATGTCTGTTTTTATGCGGTCAAGCAATGGCGGCGAGCTTTTTTGCCAGCTTTGCCTTTTTATTCGCCGCGTTATTTTTGTGCAAAAGTCCCTTGGAGCAAGCGGAATCAATCGCGGAAACAGTCTCGGGATAGAGCTTGTTTGCGGCTTCCTTATCGCCTGCGCTGACAGCAGCCAAAAATTTCTTGATTTGCGTCTTGAGGGCGGATTTCAGCGCCTTGTTCTGCGCCGTCTTCTTTTCGGTGACGAGAACGCGCTTTTTTGCGGATTTAATGTTGGGCACGATGGTTCTCCTTAATTCGATTTACAATACTGTGATATTTTAGCATAAAATAAATGGCTTGTAAACTGTTTTTCAGCGGAAATGCGCAAAAAAATTTTGCTTTTTTTCCGAAAAAGGAGGAACGATGTCCGCACGGATCGGGATTTTCGACAGCGGCGTGGGAGGGCTCTCCGTCCTTGCCGCCTGTCTCGGGCGTTTGCCCGCGCTCCGCTACTTTTATTTGGGCGACAATTTGCGCGCACCCTATGGCAGCCGTCCGCCGGAAGAGATCGCGGCCTTTACCGAAGAAGCGCTCGTCCGCTTCCGCCGTCTCGGGGTTTCCGCGGCGATCCTCGCATGCAATACCGCCACCGCCGTCTGTCTCGAAGAGATGCGGCAAAAATTTTCGTTTCCCATTCTCGGCACCGAGCCGGCTGTCTTGCCTGCCGCACGGGAGAGGGGAAAAATCCTCCTTCTTTGCACCCCGTGCACTGCCGGCAGCGAACGGCTCCGCGCGCTCCTTTCCCGCTGCCCCGAAGCCGAGATCACCGTTCACGCCTGTCCCGATCTCGCGGCCGCCATCGAAAAGAAGCTGGGGCGCGGCGGGGAACTCGTTTTACGGGAGCATCTCCCTTCGGGAGAGTTTGACGGCGTGGTGCTCGGCTGTACCCATTACGCGCTCATCGGAAAGGAGATCTCCGACTTCTATTCGGCGCCTGTCTATGACGGCGCAGAGGGGATCGCCCGACGCCTCGAACGTGTTCTCTCCGATGCTGCGGTGGACGGCAGGTGGAAGGGTAGGGGAGACAGAAACAAAAGTTTGCCTGAAATTTGGAAGCGCAGGGGCGCGCCCAAGGTGGTTTTTCTCGGAAAGAGTGCAAAATACAACCGCAAAATTTTCAAACAAACGTTCATTTCTGCAAATTTTCGGGGTTCTTGAAAAATCGAAGGGAAAAAAGTGGAGATTTTTGGAAAAAAATGGGTAGAAAATGGTGATAAGTGGTTGACACTTCAAAAAATCTGTGGTACAATGATTGCACGATGTAAAAAAGGAGGGATTCTATGAACGATTTGTATGGTTCGAGCATTCAAACTGTCGACGACAAATGGCGTATCAGGATCGCCTCCAAATATTTACCGCCCATTCCCGAGGGAAGCACGGAGCCCGTGCTGAAACGGGTTGCCATGGTTGCGGGTCCGCAGGGCTGCATCAAGGTGTATGAACCCGAAGTTCTCAAAGCATGGCTGGAAAAGAAACTTTCCATGTTGCCCGACACGCTGGAAGGACTGAGCGCAAAGCGGAAGATCCTCGGTTCTGTTGAGAATGTCGATGTGGACAAGCAGTACAGGGTGGTGTTGCCCGCCTCTCTCCGCGGCTATGCGAACATCAAGCGGGAGATCGTCACGATCGGCATGGGCGACCACTTTGAGATCTGGGCGAAGGAAGTTCAGGATGCCGAGGACGAGAAGATGACCTTCGAGTCTGCATTTGCGAAAATCGGTTATCTTTAATGAACGGCTTTTATCACTGTCCCGTCATGCTCAAAGAGGTGATCGACGGATTGAAGATCAAGCGGGGAGGCGTCTATTTCGACGGAACGGTCGGCGGTGCGGGGCATTCCTATGCGATCCTCGCCTCCGATCCGACGGTGACGCTCATCGGCACAGACAGGGACGAAGAAGCGATAGAGGCTTCGGAAGAACGGCTCGCTCCGTTTCACGGCAGATTCCGGCTGTTTCATTCCGATTATAAAAATTACGAAAGTGTTCTCGATCGAGCGGGCGTGGACAGGCTTGACGGTGTGCTATTGGATTATGGAATATCTTCCCACCAAATCGATGAGGAAGAGCGAGGTTTTTCCTACCGATCGGCATCTGCGCCCCTCGACATGAGAATGGACCGAAGCGCCGCACTCACGGCAAAAGAGGTCGTAAACGGTTATCCCCTGGAAAAGCTCATCCGCATTCTGCGGGAATACGGGGAAGAACAATTTGCCGCCTCCATCGTACGCGGCATCGAACGAGCGCGCAGCAAGGGCGAGATCCAAACCTGCGGGCAGCTGAGGGAAATCGTCGAGCAAAACATTCCGCCCCGTTTCCGCTCCGCAGCCTGTGCGCGGCAGACCTTTCAAGCCATCCGTATCGAGGTGAACGGCGAGCTCGAAGGCCTTGGCGAATGTCTGAGAGGGCTCGTGGGCAGATTGAAGCCGGGAGGCAGGATCTGTGTTCTGACCTTTCATTCTTTGGAGGACCGCATCGTCAAACAGGTTTTCCGGGAACTTGCAACCGACTGCACTTGTCCCAAAAATCTTCCCGTCTGCGTATGCGGGAAGAAAAAGGAAATCGAAATCGTCAACAGCAAGCCGATCACGGCGAGCGAAGAAGAAATCAAACAAAATCCACGCAGCAAAAGTGCGAAACTGAGAATTTCCGAAAAAATCGGGTATGATCGGGAAACGTAAGGAATAAACATAAGGAGAAAAGTCATGGCGGACCGGGTAATCGACAGAGGACACGAACAAACGGAGGAAGAGCGAGAGCATCAAAGACAGATGTCCGAGCGTATGCGCGCGCTTCTCGCCGGAGAAGATCTCTCCGCACCCGCCACGCCTGCTTCAAATTACGAAGCGCCCGCTTTGCGCTCCGAGCACGTACCCGCATATCAGAATGCGGCGTATGAGACTTCCGTCTATCACGCGCCCGTCGTACCGGCCTCTCCCGATGCTCCGAGCCCCGCGCGCCGTCTTGCCGACTATGTGCCCATCACCGTTGGGATGCAGAGCTTGCAGCGCTTCGGCGACATGCCGTCTGCACCCGCGGCGAGCGTAAAAGATTATGCACCCGTGGAGGCTGCTCCCGCACCGGGGAACGAACCCGCGGCCCGCGGCGGTCTCTTTGATACATTGCTCTACAAGGACGGGGAACTTCTCGATACCGCGGCTCCCGTTATGCCCGAGGCGGCAAGGGCTCCCGAAATGGCTGTGCCCGTCTATGAGCCCGTGCAGGCGCCCGCCTATTCGCCCGAGACGCATTCCGCGCCGATGGAAGAACCCGTTTATACGCCTGCCGCACCCTCTTATGACGAGGACGATTCCAAACCGACTCCCCGCACGATGTCCCACCAAAATGTGGCGGAGGAAAGGAACGCAAGCCTTTTGGCGGCGCTCTCCCTGCGCACCAAACTTGTCCTTGCGGCGGTTGCAGCCGTGATCATCGTGCTTTTGGCAGTCATCTGCGTGAATACGGCGATCATCAACTCCCTGAACGAAGAGGTGGAGACCCGCGAGGAGGAACTTACCCGTCTCACCGAGCAGCTCAGCGATATTGATAGCGAGATCACCGATCTTACTTCCCGCGAAAACATTGAGAACTGGGCAATCGAGCACGGTATGAGCCGCTGATTCCCATGGAGGGGAGCTATCAAACAGAATACGGACTTTTCTTTGACTGTCCTACGAAAGAGGTTATTTGCCGTAATGTTGGCGGTAACCTTTCTTTTTTGTATTTTTTCGGGAAGATTTCTCTACGTGCAGCTCTTTTGGGAGGAGAAACTTCTCTCTCTTGCGATCGACCAGTGGACGAGGGAGATCCCCGTTGTCGCCGAGCGCGGGAAAATTTTCGACCGCAACGGGGAGCTGCTCGCGGGCAATGAGACGGCATACAGCGTGTATGCGCGCGCAAACGCCGTCACCGACCTCGAAGGTACGGCAACCGCCCTCTCCGCACTTCTCAATGTTCCCCGCGAGGACATGAAAGCAAAACTTTGCGACCGTTCCCGCTCCGAGATCACCCTCTTGAAGCAGGGGGAAAAGAGTGTGGTGCAATCCATTGAAGGAAGCGGTCTGGCCGGCATTTATTATGCGCGCGACAACAAACGAATTTATCCTTACGGTGCGCTGGCTTCGCAGGTGCTGGGCTTTACCTCGATGGGAAGCGAGGGCACTACGGGGCTCGAACGCTTTTACGACGGTTTTTTGAGTGGAGAAAACGGGGAGATCCTCTATGAAACGGACCTCGTCGGGACGGAGATCGAGGGAACGCCCGCTTCCTATGTTCCCGCAACAGGCGGGCTCGACCTCCGCCTTACGCTCGACTACCGCATCCAGGCGCTCGCCGAGGAGGTGATGGGCCGCACGCTGGCGCAGACGTCCGCCAAGGCCGCGCGCTGCATTGTGCTCGACCCGCAGGACTTTGGGGTGCTCGCCATGGTGAACTTGCCCTCTTACGACCTCAACGACCCGCCCCGCGACGACTTGGAGACCCTCAACCGTCTCTCCCGCAACTGTCTTGTGAGCGATATCTATGAGCCGGGCTCCACCTTTAAGATCATTACTGCCGCCGCCGACCTCGAAGAATGGCGAAAGGGGAATCCCGCGGCGTTTTCTCCGCAGTACGTCTTTCCGAGCAGCCGCACCCGCAGCGTAGACGGCACAACGATCAAGTGTTGGAGCGACCATAAAAACGGAAAGCACAGCAATCAGACCCTTGCCGAGGCGCTCAACAACTCCTGCAACCCCTGTTTTGTGGACATGGCGCTCTCACTCGGAAAGGAGACCTTTTACCGCTATCTCACGGCGTTCGGCTTCGGAAAGGCGACGGGCGTGGATTTTTCGGGCGAAGCGGTGGGGATGCTCATCCCCGAGGGGAGCGTGCGGGATTGCGACCTCGCGCGCATCGGTTTCGGGCAGACGATCGCGCTCTCGCCGTTGCAGCTTGCCTGCGCGGCCGCTTCCGCCGTCAACGGCGGGTATTATTACACCCCCCATATCCTGAGCGAAGTATTCTCGGACGACGGCTACATCGCCGTAAAGACGGGGAAGAAACTGATCGCAAGGACGGTGAGCGAGGAGACGTCGCAGCTGCTCTCTTCTATGCTGGAAGGGGTCGTGAAAGAGGGGAGCGGCAAGCACGCCTACATCGAAGGCTACCGCGTCGCGGGCAAAACGGGCACCGCGCAAAAATACGAAAACGGCGTCATCGCGCAGGGGAAGTACGTCTCCTCCTTTGTGGGCTACTTTCCCGCGAACGAGCCGCACTATCTCTGCCTGATCATCGTGGACGAACCGCAGGGGAGCTATTACGGAAGTACCGTGGCCGCTCCCTGCGCCAAGGAAATATTCGAAGGGATCATCGAATTGATGGATATTCCCGCGCAAGGAGGCGCTCTATGATGCTTTCCGCACTTGCAAAAGAACTGAGAGAGAAACAGCTTGTGGGAGACGCCGAGATCACGGCGCTGTGCACGGACAGCCGCACGGCCTCTGAGGGAGAACTTTTTTTCTGCTATGTGGGAACGGGGACCGATCTGCACAGCTATGCGGAGGAAGCCGCCTCCCGCGGGGCGAGCCTCGTCTGCGAGCGGGAGCTCCCGCTTCCCTGCGCGCAGCTCATCGTGCCGGACGGGCGCAGGGCCATGGCGGAACTTGCCGCTGCCTTTTATTCTCACCCCGAAAAGGGGATGCGCTTTGCGGGAGTGACGGGGACCAACGGCAAGACGACGACTTGTCACCTTCTCGCTTCTGTTTTGGAGGAAAGCGGCAGAAAAACGGGGCTCATCGGCACGCTCGGCGCGCGCTTTGCGGGCAGAACGGTGCCGCCCGATCTCACCACACCCGACCCCGTCTCCCTCTTCGCGCTTCTCGCGGAGATGAAAAAGGCGGGAGTGCAGGACGTCGTCATGGAGGTCTCTGCGCATGCGCTCGCCCTGAAAAAGACATATCCCATCCTCTTTGACGTGGGGATCTTCACCAATCTCACCAGAGATCATCTCGATTTCTTTCGGGATATGGAGACGTACGGCGAGGCAAAGAGACAGCTCTTTGCGCCCGAACGTTGCCGCTTCGGGGTGTATAATGCGGATGATCCCTTCACGCGGGAGCTCGTCAAATGGGAAACGCCGCACATCCTTTACGGGCTGGAAAATCCCGCCGACGCCTTTGCCCTCATCGAGGAGGAGGGCGTGGAGGGAAGCAGGCTGCTTTTCAATCTTTCGGACGAGCTGTGCGAGGCGAGCCTGCATCTTTTGGGACGGCACAATGTGCACAACGCACTTGCCTCGGCGTGCGCGGCGAGAAAAATGGGAGTTTCGCCCGAGGATATTGCGCGCGGGCTCGAAAAGGTGAAAAGCGTGGACGGCAGATTGGAGCAGGTTTCGTCCTTTCACGGAGCGGACATCTTTGTCGACTTCGCGCATACCCCGGACGGGCTCGAAAAGTCGCTCACCTGTCTGCGGGAATTTTGCGAAGGACAGCTTTTCGTTCTCTTCGGGTGCGGCGGAAACCGCGACACGGGCAAGCGGAAAACGATGGGCCGAACGGCGGCGCAGCTCTGCGATTTTGCCGTCATCACGTCCGACAATCCCCGCTTTGAGGACCCGTGCGCCATCATCGCCGAGATCGAAGAGGGGTATCGCGCCGTCTCCAAAAACTATATTGCCGTGGAGGAACGGGAAAAAGCGATCGAATATGCCTTAAAGCTCCTTGGCGAAGGGGACATCCTTCTCATCGCCGGCAAGGGCGGGGAGACCTATCAGGAGATCATGGGGATAAAATTCGACTATAATGACAAAGATACCGTGATGAAGATCGTCGGGAAACTGTCATGAAAACGATGTTGATCTGTCTGGTGGTCGCCGCCGTACTGTCCTTTCTCTTTTGCCTGGCGGAGATCCCTCTTCTCAAAAAGGTGGGCGCGGGGCAGAACATCCTGCACTACGTCAAGGAACATGAGAAAAAGGGTGGAACTCCCACAATGGGCGGTCTTGGGTTTGTGCTTGCCGCCTCTTTCACGGCGCTCTGCGTCTGCGGCACGGCGGACAAGCCCTTCCTTGTCTGCCTTGCGGTCGGCATCGGCTATCTTGCGGTGGGATTTCTCGACGACTTCCTCAAAAAGCGCCGCCACGACAATTTGGGGCTCCGTCCCTATCAAAAGATCTTTTTCCAGCTTGCCGTAGCCGTCATCGCCTCGCTGTATTGCTGTTATGAGGGGCTCACCGTGCTGCGGATCCCCTTCACGGGGCTCTCATTCGATATCGGCTGGTGGATGCTTCCGCTCGGGTTGTTCGTGTATGTGGCGACGGTCAACGGGGTCAATCTAACCGATGGGTTGGACGGGCTTGCGGGCGGCACTTCGGCAATGTTTTTTCTCGCTCTTGCATTGCTCGTCACCCTGCAATACGCCGATCAGGACATCGCCTGTCTCTGTATGAGCCTTGTCGGTGCGCTCGGGGCATATCTCGTATTCAATGTCAACCGTGCGAGCGTGTTCATGGGGGATACGGGCTCCCTGTCTCTCGGCGGATTCGCCGCTTCCTGCGCCCTCGTCACGGGAAACGCGCTCGTGATCCCGATCGCGGGGATCATGTTTGTCCTTTCAAGCATATCCGTCATCATTCAGGTAATATACTATAAAAAAACGGGCAAGCGCGTCTTTCTCATGGCGCCCATCCATCATCATTTTCAGATGAAAGGCTATTCGGAGGGGAAGATCTCCTATTGCTATGCCGCCGTAACGGCGCTGTTGGGCGCGCTGCTCTTGTTCCCGTTTGTATGAGTCTCCCGCAATCGGGGGAAAAGGAGAATTTATGCTATATTCCGGACAGACCTTTCTGGTAGCGGGGCTCTCCCGCTCGGGGATCGCGGCGAGCGAATATCTGCTCTCCCGCGGTGCGAAGGTGTATTGCTTCGACGACGTGGAGGACGGCAGCGTGGCCCAGACCGCGCGCGAACTCGGCGCCAAGGGGTGCGTGATCGTACATAGAGAGGAACTCGAACTGAGACAGCAGGAGTGTGACATCCTCGTTTTAAGTCCGGGCATTCCCGTCGATCACCCGCTTCCCGTTTCGTTCCGCCGGGCGGGAAAGCGCATTATCGGCGAAATGGAGCTCGGCGCCCTCAATCTGCACGCCGACGCGGTGGCGATAACGGGCACCAACGGCAAGACGACCACCGTCACCATGCTCGACGGCATCTTCAAGGCGGCGGGAAAGAAGAGCATTGCCTGCGGCAACATCGGAAAGCCGCTTTCTTCCTGCGTAAAGGAGCTCGGCGAGGATGGGCTCGCCGTCATCGAGGTCTCCTCCTTCCAGCTCGAAACCCTCTATTCTCTCCGTCCGCATGTTGCGGTCGTACTCAACATCACGGAGGACCATCTCAACCGCCACTACAACATGGAGAACTACATCTATCTCAAATCGCGCATTCTCAAAAACTGCGCGGAGAGCGAGTATGCGGTGCTCAACCATGACGACCCCATTGTCCGCGGCTTTGCCGAAAAGACAAAGGCCAGACCGGTCTGGTTTTCCCTGCGCGAACCGGTGGAGGGCGGCTATATCAGCGATGGGTGCTTCTGCTATATGGGGGAAAAGCTCTTCCCCGTGGCCGATCTTCCGCTGGACGGAGAACACAACATCGCAAACGCCCTCGCGGCGATCTGTGCCGCGAAGCTGTTTTCCGTTCCGAATGAGACCATCGCCGCCGCCTTAAAGACCTTCCGCGGCGTTGCGCACCGTCTGCAACGGATCGGCGAGCTCGACGGCGTCACCTTCATCGACGACAGCAAGGCGACCAACGTGGATTCTGCGATGAAAGCCGTCAAGAGTGTGCGCGGAGAGAGCATCCTTCTTGTGGGCGGCAAGGACAAGGGATATTCCTATGAGCCGCTCTTTGACGCGATCAAAAACAGCGGCGTGATACATACGGTCATCTATGGGGAGAATGCCTTCCGCATTTTGGGCGCGGCGCTTAAAAAGGGGTACACGGCCGTCACGCTCTGCCGCCCCTTCGACGTCGCCGTGCGCGTCGCCTATCTGACGGCAAAGAAGGGGCAGAATGTCCTGCTCAGTCCCGCCTCGGCAAGTTTCGATTCCTTCAAAAATTACGAGGAGCGGGGAGAGCGATTCCGTGAAATGCTGGAAATTTTGAGCGCGGAAAAGAAGTCGGGCGGCGTGATCCCGCCGGCGGAGGGCGATCTTGCGGAGGAGTAAATTTTCGGGAAAGGGCCGCCCCGCCTCCGCCGCGCGGGGGCGGGGCGGCCGTTCGCTCGGCGATATTCCCTTTCTTGCCGCGGTCATTCTGCTTGCGGTCTACGGCATTGTGTGCGTCTATTCCGCAAGCGCCTATAACGCCGAAGTGCAATACGGCGATAGCCTCTATTTCGTTAAAAAGCAGATCGTAGGCTTCGTGCTCGGCCTTGCCGGCATGATCGCGATCTCCTTTGTCGACTATGAAAAATTAAAAAAATGCGGCGTGCCCGCGCTCGCCGTCTCCCTCGTGCTGCTCGCGCTCGTATTCGTGCCCGGGGTGGGAAAGAGCAATTACGGCGCGACCCGCTGGATCGGCTTCGGCGGCTTTACGATACAGCCCTCCGAACTCGCCAAGTACGGGTTTGTCCTCTTTGCGGCGGGATATTTCGCCAAGGACCCCGCCCGTATGCGCACGGGGAAGGGGGTCTTGCCCGTTCTCTTTGCCGGTCTCGGTATCTGCGCGCTCGTCATTTTGGAGCCCAACATGTCGATCACCATGCTGATCGCCGCGATCACGATCGGCATGATCTTTCTTTCGGGCGCTTCGTGGAAAACGCTCTTTGCGATCGCCGTGCCCGTCCTTTGCGCCGTGCCCGCGCTCATCTTTGCCGAACCCTACCGCTTGAAGCGGCTCTCGGCCTTTCTCGACCCGTGGCAGTCGCCCAAAGGGGAGGGGTATCAGCTCATCCAATCCCTCTACGCGCTCGCAAACGGCAATTTATTCGGCACGGGGCTCTTCCGTTCGCGGCAAAAGTACCGCTTTCTGCCCTTTGCCGAGAGCGACTTCATTCTCTCCGTCATTGCGGAGGAGACGGGATTCGTCGGCGTTTTGCTGCTCTTTGCGCTCATCGGCTTCATCGTGTGGCGGGGATTCCGCATCGCGAAGTCCTGCGACAGCTTCTACGGCTATATGCTCGCGTCGGGCATTACCCTTGCTTTCACAGTGCAGGCGGCGCTCAACGCCCTTGTCGTGAGCGGTTGCATTCCCCCGACGGGCCTGCCGCTCCCTCTTGTGAGCGCGGGAAACACTTCGCTCGTCGTCACCATGACGGCGATGGGGGTGCTGTACGGCATTTCGAGACACAACGAAAAGGGGAAAATTCATAGAATGCATTGAGAAAAAATGCGCAAAAGCCCGGCAAGGGCTTTTATGGGGTTATGCCCGTTGCGCAAGGAGTCATTTATGGATAAATTTTTAATAGACGGGGGGAGGAGCCTATGCGGCACGGTCGCGGTGCAGTCCGCCAAGAATGCCGTTCTGCCCCTTCTCGCAGCGTCTGTTTTAACCGAGAAACAAGTGACGATTGCGGAGGTCCCGCCCATCACGGACGCCCTCTGCATGATGCAAATTTTGCGGGAGCTCGGCGCTAAGGCGGAGTTTCGCGGCGGCGACGTCGTTGTGGACAGCTCGGACGCCTGCTCGCACGAGCTTTCCTCGGCGCTCACCAAGGAATTGCGCTCGTCTGTGTTTATGCTGGGGTCTCTGCTCACCCGCTTCCACCGCGCCGTCATCGCCTATCCGGGCGGTTGCGACATCGGGCTGCGGCCCATCGATCTGCATTTGTCCGCGCTCAAACGGCTGGGGGTCAAGATCGAGGAACGGGAGGGATTCATCTTTTGCAAATGCGAAACCCTGCGCGGCGCGGAGATCGCGCTCGACTTTCCCAGCGTGGGCGCAACGGAGAACATTTTGCTCGCTTCCGTCAAAGCGGAGGGGCGAACGGTGGTGCAGGGCGCCGCAAAGGAACCGGAGATCGTCGATCTGCAAAATTTCCTCAATGCGATGGGGGCAAAGGTGCGGGGCGCGGGCACGGACGTCATCGAGATCGAGGGCGTGAAGAGCCTCGGCGGGGTGTGTTACCGGCCGATCAAGGACCGCATCGAGGCGGGCACGTATCTCATGGCCTGCGCCATCTGCGGCGGCGAAATCGAAGTGAAAGGGGTTTCCCCCGAGAATATTCGCCTGCTTTTACATAAATTGCGTGAAAACGGTTGCAAAATCCATGCAAAAAATGATAAAATAAGAATCAGCAGCAGCGGCAAGCTGAAATGCAACCGCCGTATCGAGACGATGCCCTTCCCCGGGTTTCCCACCGACCTGCAAGCGCAGGCCACCGCGCTCAACAGCGGCGCGGAAGGGGGAGCCGTCATTGCGGAAAATCTTTTCGAGACCCGCTATAAGTATGTTCCCGAGCTCAGAAAGATGGGCGCGGACATCGAAGTGAAGGGCAGGCTCGCCTTTGTGCGGGGCGTCAAGCGTCTGCACGGGGCGTCTCTCACGGCAGGAGATCTCCGCGGCGGAGCGGCGCTTGTCTTGGCTGCGCTCGGTGCGGAAGGGACGAGCGAAGTGCTCGATCTTTCACACATCGACCGCGGATATGCCGATCTGCAAGGAAAACTGACGAACCTGGGAGCAAGGATCAAGCGAGTCCGTATTTAGATTCGGAGGTCCGCAGTCCGAGGGAGAGGAGATTCCACATGAAGAGAAAAGGAAAGATACTGTTGACAACTGCGATCGGGCTCGTCCTTCTCATCGCCGTGATCGCGGCCGCCCTCAACGCCGTGTTTACCGTGACGGACGTGACGGTGAGATTTTCCGCTCTCTCGGAGGAGGGGATCGCCGATAGCTACACCCTTCAAGCGGAGCTGGAAGAGAAATTCGTCGGTTCCAGCACCACCTTTTTGGACCTCGACGAGGTAGCCGAAATCGTTGGGAAATATCCCGCTTTTCGTCTCGAAGAACTGAAAAAAGACTTTCCGCGCACGCTTGCGCTCTCTTTGAGCGAGCGGAAGGAGACGTGCGCCTTTTTCCGGAACGGCCGATATGCCGTGCTCGACGACGAGGGCCTTTTCCTCTACGAAAAAGATCAGAACGTCAACCGCCGTCATGGGGAGAATGTGCTGCTCGAAGGCTTTTCGTTGACGGCCGGCGAGCCCGGCACGGCGGTCACGGGGGAATATTTCAAAGAAGTTCTCATCATCTGCAACGTGTTTGCCGAAAGGCTTGACGACATCCGTGCCAATCTCACCTCCATCCGTTTGATCCCCACCGACAATGCGATCGAAGGCAAGTATTTCTTCCGTCTGCATCTCAAAGAGGGCGTCTATGTGGACGTGTACGATCCCGAACACCTGACCGAAGGCAAGGCGATGGCCGTGCTCGACAAATATCTGTCTCTGTCCGACGCCGAGAGGCTTTACGGGTTTTATGACGTCGTGGACAGCGTGGACGGCGGATTTACCGTGAGCGACCACAGAGACAAACCGCCCTTTTAATAACGGCTCGATCGTGTAAAAGGCCGCCGAATGCTTCTTCGGTGGCCTTTTTTGCGCAGGATGTGGGGGGGTATCCCTTTGGAAAGCGCAAAATATGCAAACATGCGACAAAAAAATGGTTCTATTCTCTTGACACAGACCCCGCATTTTGATATAATAGTGAAAGAATTTATAAGAGGGAAGAAGAATGGCAAATAAGAGCGTGGCTGTCCTCGACATCCGTTCTTCGGAAATTGCGGTCTTTGTAGGCGAAAGAGGGGTGAACAACACTTTCGTCTTTAAGGCGAGCAAGACAGAGCCTTACGGCGGCTACCAGGACGGGGAATTTTTCGACACCGATGAGCTCTCTGTCGCCGTTCGCAACGCGCTCGACGCCGTGGAACAGATCTGCGGCGAAAGGTTCCGCATCCTTTATGTCGGTGTGCCCGGGGAATTTACTCTCGTCGTTCCCAAGGAGCAGGTCGTTGGCTTTCCCAAACGTCTCAAAATTACCCAAAAAGAGAAAGATAGCCTGTTCGACAGCGGAAGAAGGGAGCTGAAAGGCTACCGCGGCATCCGCGTTACAAGTATGATCTATACCACGGCGGACAACCGCCGCGTCGCCGATCCCATCGGGCTCTATTCCACCGGCCTGTCGGGCGTTTTATCCTATTTCTATTGCACCGAATACTTTGCAACCACGCTCGAAAAGATTTTTGCGGAGGCAAAAACAGAGCTTCGCTTCCTGCCGACCCAGCTTGCGACCGCATGCTATCTCATTCCGCCCGAAACGCGGGATGAATATGCGCTCTTCCTCGACGTCGGGTATCTTTCCTCCACCGTCAGCCTGATCCTCGGCGGCGGAATTTTGGCGCAGAGCACCTATTGGGTGGGACAGGGCCAGATCGCTTTCCGCCTCATGCAGCGGTTTCGGCTCCCTTATGAGGGCGCCGTGCAGCTTCTCACCCGTTCCAATCTCTATCTCAAACGGGAGGCAAAGAACAGGGAATTTGTGTTCCGCGGCGTCTCCTACGAGATCCCGGCAGAGGACTTGATCGAAGAAGTGAAGGCGGGTTTGGACGAGCTGTGCGAGAAGGTGAGCGGTTTCCTCGATGAATGCTCCGGCAAAGAGCTCGACAATAAGCCGCTCTATGTGACGGGAGAGGGACTTGACGGCATCCGCGGTGCGCTCGAACATATCTCCCGCAGGCTGGATTGCGTTTGCGAGCAGCTTGCTCCCGATCTGCCGTACTATAACAAACCGTCTATGAGTTCCCGCATTGCGCTCATCGACATGGCTTACGAAGACAACCGCACGAGCGGAAAACTTTTTAGACTATTCGGAGGTTAAACAATGTATAACGATAATATCCCCTTCGTGGGAAGAGATAATCAGCCGCAGGAAAGAAATTACGCTCCCGCTGCGCCTTTGGAACCGGAATATACCGGCAGAGCGCGCATCAAAGTTATCGGCGTAGGCGGCGCGGGCAACAATGCCGTGAACCGCATGATCGACGCGGGCATCACGAGTGCGGAATATATCGCCGTAAATACCGACGCGCAGATTTTGGCGTGCAGCAAAGCCGAGACCAAGATCCAGATCGGCGCGCACCTCACCAAGGGCCTCGGCGCAGGGGCAGATCCGGAAATCGGCAGAGCCGCCGCCGAAGAGAACAAGGACGAGCTCATCAAAGCGATCGAAAAGACCGACCTCCTGTTCATCACGGCCGGCATGGGCGGCGGTACCGGCACGGGGGCCGCTCCCGTCATCGCGAAGATGGCCAAGGACATGAAGATCCTCACCGTCGCCGTTGTCACCGAACCCTTCTCCTTCGAGGGGAAGCGCAGAATGGACAATACGATGAAGGGGCTCGACAATCTCAAAAAATATGTCGATACCCTCATTATCATTCCCAACGAAAAAATCAGTGACGTCGTTCCCAAGAACGCTCCCATGAGCGAAGCGCTCCGCGTGGCGGATGAAGTCTTAAAGCAGGGGATCCGCGGCATCGCCGATCTCATTGTGACCCCCGCGCTCATCAATCTCGACTTCGCCGACGTCAAGACCATCCTCAAAGACAAGGGGCTTGCGCATATGGGCGTAGGCGTCGCAAAGGGAGAAAACAGGATCGTGGAAGCGGTGCGCCTTGCGGTGAACTGTCCTCTTCTCGAAACGACCATCGAGGGCGCGACGGGCGTCATTCTCAACGTCGTCGGCGGCAACGACCTCACTTTCGACGAAGTCAAACTCGCCGCCTCCCTCATCCATAGCGTTGTAGATTATTCGGCGAACATCATCTTCGGCGCATGCATCGACGAAAACATCAGCGACGAAGTGGAAGTTACCGTTATTGCGACGGGCTTCCCCGCAGCGGGTGCGCGTCAGGATGCGCGTGCGCAGAATTATCAGCGTGCTCAACAGCCTCAGCAGTCCGCGGCGCAGCCTCCTCAGTCCGGCCGTCCCATGGAACCCCGCCAGCAGGCTCCCGCAGCTCCTCAACAGCCGATGCAGAGGCCGTTGGAATCCCGCCAGCCGATGTCTCAGCCTGCGGCTCCCCAGCAGCCGGCAGTTCCGCCCCGCGGCGCCTATAATCCCTATGGAGGGTATGCGCCTCAGCCTCAGCCCGCGCCCCAGCCCGGCTATCCTCAGCCTGCACCGCAGCAGGGCTATCAGCCCGCAGCGCAGCCTCCTCAGTCCCAGCCCGGTTATGGCTATGACCCCTACAATGGCGGCCAGCCCGGCTATCCTCAGCCCGCTGTACCCCAACAGCCCGTTTCGGAGCCGGAGGAGAGAAGCGCGCGCGATCAGCAGCTTCCCGACTTCGTGAAACGGTTGATCGGGAAAAAGAACAAGTAAATCCGGAACAAAAAGAAGCGGACGTTGCAAACGTCCGCTTCTTTTTGTTGGCCGCGGCGCGCTTTTTCGAAAAGCGCGCCGCGGCAGCGTTTGCGGACTTGACAGAATCCTTCAAATATGGTAAAATCAAGAAAAAATTTCGGAGGAAAACAATGTTAAAGAATTTAGGAGTAAAACCGTTTGTATTCCCCATGCCCGTGTTGCTCATCGCGACATACGGAGAAGGGGGGAAGGTGGATGTCATGAACATGGCTTGGGGCGGGATCTGCGCCGAAAACATGGTGGCGCTCAACATCAGCGAGGACCACAAGACGACGGAAAATTTGAAAAAGAGGGGAGCTTTCACCCTTTCGGTCGCCGACGTTCCGCACATCGCCGAGGCAGACTTCTTCGGCATCGCCACGGGCAATAAAATGGAAGATAAATTCGAACGGACGGGTCTCACCGCCATCAAGAGCGCGTTTGTGGATGCGCCCGTCATCGAAGAGTTCCCGCTCACCTTGGAGTGCAAAGTCGTGCAGATGGGGGAGGAGAAGTCGGGCTATCGCGTACTCGGCGAGATCGTCAATGTGCTTGCCGATGAAAAAGTGCTCACCGAAAAGGGCAAAGTGGACCCGAAAAAGCTGAACGCGTTCGTGTTCGACCAGATGCAGAACGGATACTATGCGATCGGCGAAAAAGTGGGGCAGGCATGGA